>JASHRH010000023.1 GCA_030037475.1 Acidobacteriaceae bacterium | reverse complement strand
GGTCGCCTGCTGAACGTTTGCGGGACTATCCTGTGCCAGTCCACACACGGCTGTAGTCATGATCAGTGCTGCAGCCAGCACGGATCGGGCATTGCTGATTGAACGCAGAAATGGGAACATCCCATGCTCCTTTGGCATGTCCTGGTCGTTGCCCCGGAGAACTCTGGCGGGGCTGATTGCTGCAAGTGGGGAACACGATTACACTCCGCGATTCTGGAGGAGAAGGGTTTTCTTTGGGGGAAATGCTGGGAGGATTGTAGCCCGACCGCCGCATTGGGTCCACACTTTATTGACGTCGCTTCCGAATGCCGCGCCACGGCGAGATTCCGGGTGGGCGTTTCTCTCGCTCAGATGTCAACTCCGGGCATCGTAGCCTGCAACCCGTAATCTGTAACCTGAGATCAGCCCTCGCTCCGGAGGTTCCCATGAAAGCCGCCGTCGTTCATTCCTTCGACGAGCCGCCACGCTATGAAGATTTCGCGGATCCAGCGCCCAATTCCGACGAGCTGCTGGTGCGCGTCCGCGCTGCCGCCCTTCATCCCATCGTCCGCGCGCTCGCATCCGGCAAACACTACGGCAGCAGCGGCCAGTTGCCTCTCATTCCTGGCGTCGATGGCGTCGGCACGCTCGACGACGGTTCCCGTGTCTACTTCGGCGCCGCCCATCCACCCTATGGATCATTCGCCGAACAAAGCCTGACAGTACGCCCCTTTACGCTGCGCCTCCCCGACTCGATCGATGACGCGATCGTGGCGGCTCTCATGAATCCCGCCATGTCCTCATGGGCTGCGCTCACCGAGCGGGCACACTTTCAGCCCGGCGAAAGCATCCTCATCCAGGGAGCGACAGGCGCCGCCGGCAGCCTGGCTGTGCAGATTTGCAGGCGCCGGGGCGCTTCCCGCATCGTCGTCACCGGCCGCAACCAGCAGGCCCTGGACGAGCTCCGCTCGCTCGGCGCCGACGCCGCCATCTCGCTCACCCAGGATCGCGCGGCCCTGGTCGAAGCCTTCCGCGATGCGCTCGCGACGTACAAGATCGATATCATCCTCGACTACCTGTGGGGATCGCCCGCCGAGGCGCTCTTCGAGGCTATCGTCCAGAAAGGTCTCGGTCACCAGACGCGGCGGCTGCGCTACATCCAGATCGGCTCCGCCGCCGGCCCCAGCGTCAGTCTCCCTGCGGCAACTCTGCGCAGTTCCGGTCTTGAGCTGCTGGGCAGCGGGTTCGGCTCGGTCTCCATGGACCGCATCCTCGCCGCGCTGGCGGTCTTCTTCCAGGAAGCCGTTCGCGAGCCCTTCAAAATCGACATCCAGACCGCACCCCTCCGCGACGTAGAGCGCCTCTGGCACGAGAAGACCGACGCGCGACTCGTCTTCCAGCCGTAGGCTGGAGCCTGGTTGATCGGCAACCGGGCTTTTTCGCCTTACGGTTCGGGAGCAGAAGCCCGCAGCTTCTTCACGTCGAGAAGGTCCTGCTCTCGGCCGCTGGCGAGCTTGTTGCGAATCAGGTCCTCGCGGGAAATGACCGCGACCCGGATTCCCTCCTCAATGTGCGCTTCCGCGCGATTCTCCCAGGCTTCGTCGAAGGTGATTCCATCGATCTGCTGGAGGATATCGATGCGCCCAGGGGGGCTGCCAATCTGGAAGCAGCTGCCATCCCGAAAATCGGCTGGCGTAAAGTCGCGTAAAGGAGCGCCGAAGTCGGCGAGTGCGCAGTAGAGGGCCTCGCTGTTCTTCTCATCGGATCGGATGAAAACATCCAGGTCCTTGGTAGCTCGTGGTTCGGTATAGGCGCCGAAAGCATAGCCGTCAACCACGAGGAACTTAACGCCGTGGGTGTTCAATACGCGTAAGAGTTCTTTCATGTCGGCGGGCATCATAATCGTGCGGACCTCCTTTGAACGCGGCGGCAAAGCTGTAGGCAGCTTCGCTGGCGTCCCAAACGGCGGACAGACGCTCGCCAAGGGACAAGCCCTGCCAATAGCGGAGCGTGGCCTGCTCCTGCTCGCGAGGGTCAGCAAATCTCCGGATTGTTTTGTCAGGACTCATCCGTTTTCTTCTGCCGGTCCCGATTGCCTGCACCTTTCATTATATCGTTAAAGGCCGAAGGTAAATCCCCGTAAGCATCGGCCAGGCAATGAGATACGGTAACCGCACGGATTGCAGAGGATACAGTTTATGCTGTCCTGCCGGGTGCCGGGTGCCCCACACCTGCCCGGTTTTGGCAGATGTGGGAGGGCAAGAGCCTCGACTCAGTCGCTTTGAGCCGTCGGTAATCTTGACGCGAAGCGTCGGTCCTCTACCCTCGGCTTACGACCCGCGGGCTCGTCCGGTATCAGACATCCGGAGATTTTCATTTCCTCACCTTCAGTTGCTTTCACCGGAAGCCGTATCTGGATTTGAGGGCGGCGCGGGACACACCTGCCAGAGCAATGCAGTCGCTGAAGGTGTCCGTATCGCGGCTTACCTGCGAGCGGCCGTTCTGGCAGGCACGATATCACGATTTCAACGTGATGACCGACCGGAAGCGGGTCGAGAAGTTCCGGTAAACTCACAAGAATCCCGTGAAGCGGGGCCTGGTGAAGAAACTCGAGGAGGATGGGCGCGGAAACGGCCCGTCTGTTTCTGGTTTTCTTCAGCTCTCTCGCAGCACATCGAGCGGTTTGGCCCGCGCGGTTTGCCGTAGAGGGCCATAGCAGCCAAGGACCGAGGCAAGCACCAAAAGCGCAATGGCGATCGCAATCGGGCCAGGTTGGCCGGCTACCTTCGCACCAAGCCACTGCTCCAGCACTCGGTGAACGCCCAGTAACGCGATCAAGCCAACAACCACCCCAAGCAGTACAGCCGTGATCAGACCGCGCATCACGCTCCAAACCAGATCGCTGCGTTCGGCACCGAGAGCTGAACGTATGGCAAGGTCGCGTCTCCGCGTCGTGACAGTTCCAGCAGCTACAGCGTATGCCCCCTGAATACTAAGCGCCAGTCCAAGCAGGGCGAGCAAAAGCATCCCTGCCATGCGGGCCGCAGGACGCGTGAGCGTTTGCTTCCAGCGCTCCTGCATCGTATACACCTCAGAAACTGTCACCGGAACCGTCATGCCGGCTAGCAATTGTGGCGCAAGTGCGGCGACGGAGCGAGGGGTAGCTATCGTCCGCAGGATGATCGTACCGCACCAGCCCGCCGTTTGAGCCTCCGGCAGATATATCGTTGGGACTGGTTTCTGGGACCAAAAGCCGGTGAAATCGGCAACCACGCCGACAACAGTGAACTCCCTGGCGAATTCAGGCTCGATAGATATTTGGGAACCGAGCGCCCCGCGAGGCGAGGACCAGTTGCGCTTAGCCATATCTAAGTTAATGATGGCTACTCGTTGGCTGCTCCCGGTATCTGTCACGTCGAAAGTCCGTCCGAAAAGAACTGGAATCCCGAGAGTGTGGAAATAGTCCGGTGACACCGAGACCGGGGACGTAGCTGCACGTTGCTCATCGCCTTCACCACGCTTTTTGAACGACACCGGAAAACCCGGTGGCGGAAATAGGTCCGTTTCGGCAATGGCCTTTGTACCAGGCAGTCTCTCAAGATTTGATACCGTCTGCCGATTCAGTTCGAGGATCTGGCTGCCATCCAGAGTCACGTTGCCGCGCGTATTAAGGGAGAGCAGGATTGTCTTGTCGGGCTCCGGTCCCAAATCGGCAACTGAAAGGGTGGCATAGGCTTTGGACGCGATTAGCGCAGCTGAGAGCAGACACATAGCTGCGGCTACCTGCCCGCCGAGGAGCGTGAGCCGCCACCGCGCGGCTCCGGGGCCCAAGTCACTCTGGCCACTGTAACCGAGGCCGTCGCCCGCCGCGGCAAGGCCTCTTGAGGCGTTCCGAGTGTCCCCGGCTAGAATCACGATCGTCGACCACAACATGGCTGCCGCAATTGCAAATCCGGCAAAGCAGACCAGAATTCCAGCATTGAGAGGAGGGGTGACCAGCAATGGCTCTCCCAGACCAGCGGCCGGCAACAGATGGTACAAAACACGCACAAGAAAATATGCAATTCCGATGCCGAGACATAGGGAAAACAGTGTAAGCGAGAGTTTCTCCGCCGCAACTTCCCGCCACAACTGCCAACGCGTTGCGCCAAGCGCACCGCGAATGGCCATTTCTCGACGTCTCTGCCTTCCTTCGACGCTAAGGAGGATCACAAGATTCACACAGCCCACGAGGAAGACCATAGCCACCCCAAGCGACAACAAGCCCATCGTCTGCCGAGCTGGTCCATGTGCGATCTCCTCAAGGCTTTCAACTACCGGGCGCTTCCGTCTGTCCTGCGAATAGCGCTGTTCCAGATTTGTCGCTACGCCGGCCACCGCAGCTTTTGCCTGCGGCATTGAGACCCCGGGACGGAGCCGCCCAAGCGCAAAGAACACCATTGACTGGCGCGGACGTGTGGATAAGTTTGCCGGCGCGAGGTACCAGACATCCGCCCGGCCATTCATAAATGGTAACGTCAGCGAGGCGCCCCCCGGCAGGACGCCTGCGATACGGAGCAACGTCGCGTCGCTCCCGTTCGCGTTGATTCCGATCCCGATGGTCGAACCCAAAACCGAGGGACTTCCACCATAGCGAGTTTTCCACAGGTGATAACTGATCCAGGCTGGCGCCCCATTTGCGAACGCCGCGTCCTCGGGACGAATACTGCGGCCAAGAATTGGTATTATGCCCAGGTCGCTGAGAACCCGCCCCTGAATAAAGCATGCAGGAATCTCGGCACCACCGCGACGGTCATGGAGCCACAATCGGCGGATAGCAAATGCTCCAAGGGGTTTGAAAATATCATGAGTCGCATCTTCATAATCAGCTATGTCGGGTCCTGAGAGGGCCACAACGGGCACTCCGGATTCCACCCGCTCCCACATTGCTACAAGGCTCCCGGAATCGCGAAAAGGAAGCGGTTGATACCCAGTGGCGAGCATAACACTCACCAGAGCAGCAACCGCGCCCATACCAAGAGCTATCGTGATTACGAATTGGGCGGTGACCAGGCGGTTTCGCCGGCATCCACGCAAGAATGCCGCGCTTAATCCGTACATGCATAATGGCCCGTAGTTGATTGATAGTTACAGGTGCATGTTGACCCCGCGCAGCCCATACCAGCATCACACGCTGGACATACCGGGAGAAAAGACGGCGAAGATCGTAACGTGGCAATTTCGCCGAACACTGCGGTCGCTGTTCCAATGGAGAGCACAAACAAGCTGGCAAGCATTAGCCGTACGGCAGTCTTTTTCATTTTTCCTCCTTGTGATTCGATTTAGGTGGCCCACGAATTCCGCTTAATCCGGACATTGCTAATGACGCCGAACCAATCCCACAACCTCTGAAATGTCGTTCTGTCTCAGCTCACCGATGTGGGCCCATTGCACCCGCCCGTTGCGATCTGCCAGAATCGTTTGCGGCATAAGCGGCGCTTTGTATGCAAATGCAGCTGCTCCCGACAGCTGTACCAGGAGTAGAGATCCGCCAATTCCATTCGCAGTGACGTATTCAGGTGCAAACAGGTCCCCGACACCGTCAATGTAAATAATCCGCACCGACTGCGGTGCCAGCGACTGCAGAGAGCGCAGCGCGTGCCAGTTTTCCTTGCAGTATGGGCATTCCTTTGAAAAGGTGTAAATCAGGGTAGGGCGTGGATCCTGTCCGAAGGCCATTGTTTGTTTAGCGCCCGTCCAGTCAGTACCTGTCAGAGCAGGCAATAATGTGGACCTTCGTGGCGTAAGCAACACCATATCGCCAGCAACCTTGTTGCGTAATGCCCTAATCTGACCCAGCGCCAATAGGCACGCCACGATTAGCAGCAGATTTATGAGTACGAAGGCAATGACTGTACCCTTATGAACTTGAATATGTCGTGTCGGCATCTCAGGAGATTGCGGGGCTGAACTGGAAACGGCGCTCTTTTCTCTCACTGCCGGTTGCCGGCCCAAGCTCATTCTGTTTTGCTCCCTTAGTTAGTTAGATAGAACCGGACGCTAAACTCGCCTATAATAAATTGTCAACGAGGCCTTGTATTTCACTTTGACAAGATCAAAATTCGTTAGGGAGTTATGGTGCTGAAAGTGATGCACCACTGAGAAATCGGGAAATGGGAAATCGGGGACAGATGGGACGTTCCCTGGACCCGACCACGGCCATAAGGTGTGCCGCTGCAAGGGGTCACGCCACTTCTCTCTCCGCCTCACCTCCACCGAGTAACTCTGGCGCTAACATACCGGTGTAGTGATTACAATTTCGATACCCCATGAAGTTTACTCTTTCTGTACCTCATCAAACCCTTCGCTAACCCCCGCAAAGTCAATGGAGTTTACTCCTCGTGCATGATATGACTTCAGGAGCCACATTAGAGGGTAGCGAATGTCTCAGGTACCGACTTTGAGTCCGCCTGAACGGCTGGCGCTTCCCCACTGAAGAAGCGATCCACGGCATCGAGGATGGCGGCTGGGGTGCGGGATTCGTAGATCGATTTGCGCAGGGCCGATCCGCCGGGGACGCCGTGGGTGAACCACGAGGCGAACTGCTTCATCTTCCCCGAAGCCTCTGGATTCGCCTCTTCCACCAGCATCTCGAAGTAGGTCCGGATCATCCGATACCGGTCCTGGCCCGTCGGCACGTCGTAGCGGCCCGTGGCCGTGTACTGGACGATCTGCCGGAAGATCCACGGGTTAGCGGGAGCGGCGCGGCCAATCATGACCGCGTCACAGCCGGTGCGAGCGATGAGGGCGCAGGCGTCCTCGGGGGTGCGCACGTCGCCGTTGCCGATGACCGGGATGCGGACGGCAGCCTTAACTTCGGCGATGTGCTCCCAGCGGGCCTGCCCGGCGTAGCCCTGCTCGCGGGTGCGGGCGTGGAGCGCGACGGCGTTCAGGCCGGAGTCCTCGGCGAGGCGGGCCAGCGGCACGCAGACGATGTGGTTGTCGTTCCAGCCGAGGCGAAACTTGACCGTGAACGGGATGCGGACGGCGGCGCGCACGGCACGGAAGATCGTGCCGATGAGGGGCAGATCGCGGAGGAGGCCGCTGCCTCCGTTGCAGGAGACGACGCGTTTGGCAGGGCAGCCGAGGTTGAGGTCGACCAGGTCGAAGCCGGTGTCCTCGACGATGCGCGCGGCTTCGGCCAGCGTTTCGGGGTTGGAGCCGAAGAGCTGCGCCGCAATGGGGTGCTCGTCATCGTAGAAGGTGAGGTAGCGGCGGCGCTTCGACTCGCGCATCTTCGAGAGGCCATCCGCCGAGGTGAACTCGGTCATGATGAGGCCGCAGCCGGACTGCTGGTTGGTAATGCTGTCGTCTACGGAGCCGTGTTCCGGATTCGATGAGAACACGCTGGCATTCCGGATGAAGCGGCGGAAGACGGTATCGGTGACGCCGGCCATGGGCGCGAGGACAGTGGCAGGAGCGATGGTGACGTTGCCGATCCGGACAGAGGCGGGAACGCGGATGTGCGCTGGCATCACATGCTCGATCGGGTTGTCCCAGTGCTTTTTCATGATGAGCAGTCAGCGGTTACCAGCCAGCCAAAACGAAGGCCTCCGCCGCGGCGGAGGCCTGTGGCTTTGAGAGGACCGCAGGTTACTTCGCGGCCGGCTCTGCTTTGGCGTATTTGCGGCGGAAGCGCTCAACGCGGCCCGCGGTGTCGACCAGCTTTTGCTTGCCGGTGAAGAACGGGTGGCAGGAGGAGCAGATTTCCGCGTGGATGTCGCCCTTGTGTGTGGACTTGGTGGTGAAGGTGTTGCCGCACGCGCAGACGACGCGAATCTCGTGGTAATTAGGGTGAATTCCCTGTTTGGGCATGATGCTGTTGAGGACCTTTCCTGTCTTATTTTAGCGGTAAAGAGGCCAGGGGTAAAGCGGCTGGCAGACAGGGGTAAAGCTGTTAGGGATAAGGCGGCCAGGAGTGAAGCGGTTAGGGGTGAGGCGGCTGGCGGAAAGCAGTCAGCGGCTGGAAGGATCGGAGGCGCGGAGCTCGGCGACGATTGCGGAGGCGGCGCGGCGGGCGTCGTCCTCGCGGTCGGGCGGAAAGGAGATGGCGCCGACGCGAGCGTGGCCTCCTCCGCCATAGCGCTCGCAGATGGTGGCGAGGTTGACCATGTCCTCGGGTCGGGTTTTGGTCCAGGGATTGGAACCGACGGCGACCTTGGTGCGGAAGCTGGACTTCGAGAGACCGATGGAGTACGTGGCCTCGGGATGCAGATAGTACGGGATGAACTTGTTGTAGCCCTCGAGCGGACGATCGGAGATGTCGAAGTAGATGGTGCCCTGCTTCGATTCCGAGCGCGAGCGGATGAGATCGATGGCGCGTTCGTGGCGGTCGAGCAGCGGCGGGAGGAGGCTCGAAACCCAGGGTTGATCGAGGACCTCCTGAAGGCTCATGCGGGTGAGCAGCGGGATGAGGCGCGGCATGAAGGCCGGATCCTGGGTGGATTCGATGATGAGGGTCAGCTTCATCGCCGGCTCGGGCATTTCGACGGCGGACTGGGCGCTGGAGTAGAGAGCGCCGTCAACGATGTCGGCCCACTTGACCAGTTCGGCGACAGGCTCAGCGTTGAAGCCGAAGCGCGTGGATGCAACGTGGGCCAGGAAGCTGGTGCAGGAGATGTAATTCGGATCGTAGAAGCGGCGATCCTTGTAGCGGCCGTCAGCCATGCCGCGGAGGTAGTCCTGGTGATCCTCAGGCGTGAGGAAGGCGCTGAGGTGGTGATCGAACCACCAGGTAATGCGAGGCGAGGCAGAATATTTGAAATCGACGATGGCGTTCTCGTCGCCGGTGAAGTCAGCCTCGTTGAAAAGTGCGCCGGCGCGGTGAACCAGGCCGCAGAACTCATACGAAGCATCGGGGAGGATGCATTCGCGATGAAAGCGGCTGAAGAGCGAGGCCGAGCAGGCGCCGTCGAAACACTTGTCGTGATAGAAGACCCGGATGTTCAAGAGGAAGCTGCCCCCAGCAAAACCGCCGCCGGCGTCCGCCGGTCGGGAATCTTATAGCTTACCGGGAAGAGATGTGGTGTCAAGCGGAAGTGCGCGGATTCAGGACAAAGCGAGCGCATCGAAGCGCATCGAATTTGAGGCGTGACGACGCCAGTCTCTGGCTGCGAGGCCGGTTTGCGCTCGCGGAGGCCGGTGTAGTCAAATGAAGGGGATGCGCTGCTTTGCCGCGAGACCGCGATCCGGATGGGCCTGGGTGTTCGTGGGCCTGTGCGCGGCGCTCATCCTGTTGAGCGGGACGATTCAGGTAGCGCATTTCCATCGCGACGGGAAAATCGACCCCGATTGCGCGCTGTGCGTCACGGTGCACAGCGCCGTGCACGTGGTTCACCCGGTCACTGTGAATTTCAGCAGTCACAGGGTGGAGACAATCGTACTCGCGCGCCGCATTCAGATGCCGCGCGCCGCGGTGCTCTTTCGGCTGATCAGCCGGCCTCCGCCCGCGGACTCTGCGCTTTCCGCGTAGACGTCGTTTTGCGGGCA
>JASHRH010000262.1 GCA_030037475.1 Acidobacteriaceae bacterium | reverse complement strand
ACCGTCGAAATCGGATAGACCGCCTGATGGCCGCTCAGGGACCACGGCCCGGCAATCTGCACCGCCTGTCCCGGATACCAGACCTGCGAGGTTGCCCCCACAATGGTGAACGTGACGACGCCACCGCTGGCTGTTGCGCTGGCCAGCGTCAGACCCGAGGGAGCCGCTACAGGCGGCAGGTAGCTGTTACCGCAGTCTGCATCGTAGCAGTGGCCATCCTGTGTCGCGCCCGGATTATTGATCTGAGCGCCGGTCCAGTGGACCTCGTTCGTGCCAACATTCACAAAGGGCATTCTCACAGAATCGATTTCGAGATTATTGATCTTGCTTCGCTCGCAGTTGAGCAACTGCAATCCACGGCCTGCCGTGTTGTACAGACGCACATCGTTAATTTTGTAGCCAGTCCCCGTCTGGCACTCCACCAGAGTTCCCCATGTCAGCGAGCCCTGGCCTTCTACCGTGATGCCGGTCATTGACCCAGCCCCCAGGTAGCCGGGGGGAGAATTGTTGATCTGCGTTAGCTTGATGCCGTCCCCATACTCGCTGGTCTGCTCGATATAGCTGGCGTTCGGGCCGTCGCCGATGATGGGCACTGTGGAAGGAATATCCAGTTCGCTGGAAATCTTATAGAGGCCCACAGGGAAATAAAGGGCTGGATTATAGAGTCCGCCCGACGCGGTGTACTCCGATTCCTGCCAGGCAATCGCCGCCTGAATCGCGCAGGTTGAATCTTTCACGCCGGCCGGATCGGCGGCATTCGCGCAGCCTGAACCGAAGTCGGGGTGCGTCACATCGATACGCGGCTGCTTGTTGATCTCCTTCTGCGTCGAAACTGTGCCCTCGACGTTACCTCCATTCAGCGACAGATCCTGGGCTACCGACTGATCAACGTAATGCTTCGTGGCTGCCTGGTCCTGCGCGGAGGGATCGGCATTCAGCATCAGAGCACCGGTCAGTGTGCCGCCGGTCAGGGGCAGGTAAGAGCTGCTCAGGGATGCCAGCGCTCCCTGCACATAGGCGGACGTTACGGCGGATGCCACCGCGACGGTGGAGGGCTCCAGCTGGGCCCGGACGGAAGCGACGGAGACGGTCCCCGATGCGGGAACCACCCAGTATTCCGAGTACACCGTGCCGTCGCTGAGGTGATAGACGGCCGTGTAATAGCTGCCTGCCGGCAAAGCTCCGGCATTCGCTGTCAGATTTATGCTCAGGAAGCCATCTGCCCCGATGGGAGCACTCACGCTGCCCGCCGCGACCGCCTGGTTTTGCGGAGTGGTGAAGGCGTTCCAGCTGATCAGGACCGTGCCAGTGGCCGCGGTTCCATCGGCACGGTAGATGGTGCCCTGAACGGTCGTTGTGGCGAGTTGCGCCGTCGCGCCAGGCGTTCCCAGGAGCAGCGCCATCGCCATGGTCGCCGCTGTCAGCAGCGCCCTGCTCACGCACACGAGCGCGCAGAACCGCTTTTCGCAGTTTGTCTTCCGCATAAGCCTCATTTCCGGGCGTGTTTCATCAGCAGGACCACGGCCTCGGGAAACAGGATGAGATCTGCCTCGGTCGCGGGTCTCACCAGATTTCCTTTCGAGAACCGAATGTATGAAACACGCCGCGGGTCCGCAGGTTCCTCCGGCGGGATCCGGAGCCTTTCAGGATCGATTCTCGGCCGCAGCCGAGAAAAAAGGGACGCCAGAATCGGCGTCCCTTTTCTTTTTTCACTCTATTAAGTACAGAATATCAGTTTCAAAGAATTAGACTGCCAAATTTCTTTTGATTTTCTGGTTTGCAAGCCTTTTGTTTTGTTCAGTCATTACTTTGGTTTTCGGCGTCCTCTCTTGACAAATTTTCCACATCTGGGTCCAGCAGCCGAGTTGCCAGAAAATACCGCGTCAGGCGATCGAGCGCTTCGGCATAGATCCGCGCCACCGAACGCAGGCTCTCGCCCATCAGCGTGGCCGTTTCCTGAGGTGAGTAATCCTCCAGAGAAATATGGGCCACCACTTCCTGGGAGACGCGGTCCAGCCGCTTCAGGCATTTCTCTACATCGAAGATGAAGATGATCTGATCTTCGAAGCTCTGGACCCGATAGCTGGTGATGCGCCCGCGGAAGACGACATTGCCCAGAACGCAGGGAGCACGTCCGATCACCATGGACGTCACCAGGTATCGCCGCAGAAGCCCTTCGGTATGCCTGCGGTAAAAAGCGAGCCCGCCGAGCGGACGCGGACGCCCCAGCGGTAATTCCGGCTCGGCTACGGCTGCCGCATTTTCGAGGATAAACGGTGTCGCCAGAGCCGCGCTCATGCCGCACCTCCGGCGTTGCTGGCGCCGTGACGTCCGCGGCGTCCGGGCCGCCGTGAGCGGCGCGCCTGCGGAAGTGCCCGCATCTTCGCCGAACAGCCAGGGCAGTACACCTCCGGGCTATCCTGGGCGCGGAACCAAAGACTGCCGCAACCCTCACACACCTTCAGAAAAATTCGCAGATACCTCATAGACTCTCCAGAGAACAACTGGCCGCCGGGAGACAGCGACTTTCCGCGGAGGCCGGGGGAGGAAAAGGCTCAGCCGTTCTGTACGACTGGCGGCAGCTTGCCCTTCGCTGGTGGTAGTTGGAGATCAGGGGAAGGTGATCAATGTTCCTCAACCTTCGGCAGCAAGCCGGAGAATGGACGGCCTGGAACGAACTTCCGGCAAAACGGATAAGAGGAAGAGGTTCTCGGGCTATTGCGAAGCTGGGTCCGACATTAGTCAGGTGGTAAGGTCGCATCAAGATACGGCGCGCGAATTTCGCAACCGTTATCTACCTGAGTACCGAAGTGCTTCCGACGCCGGGTCAATCCCTCGAAAGTTCGATTCTTTCTGCAAACCCTGAGGTAATGGGTGTATAGCTCCGTGAAAACCTTCGAGCAATGAAATTCCTCGAGTTACACGAGCGCCTGCGGCTGGAGACGTGGCGCCGCATCGATCAGGGAGTCGTCAGCAGTTCGCTGCTCGCCCGCCAGACGGGTATTGCCCAGGCGCACATTTCGAACTTCCTGCACCGTCGTCGTCGTCTGAGTCTTCCTGCGCTGGACCGTATCCTGCTGGCGCAGGAGCTCAGTGTGGAGGATTTGTCGACGCATCCGGGAATTCCAGCCACGAGGGAGGGAGAACGCGAATCCATGGACATCGTCCCCATCGTTTCGCAGTCCGTGGCGATGACCGCACCGGTCATCGGACCGCGTACCATCATGGATTCGCTCCAGCTGCCGTCGGGATGGCTGAACGGCCTTCCCGCACGGCGCGCTGTGAGCCGTCGAAACTGGGAGCGGTTTGTCGCTGTGCGCGTCACCGCTCTGCAGGCGCTGCCGATGGATCCGGTGCTGCGCGTCGGCTCGCTGGCGGTGATTGATCGCCATTACAATTCGCTGGCGGTTTCCAGACCGCCTCACCCGAATCTGTATGCGGTGCGCGCCGGATCGCAGATGGTCTTCCGCCATGTGGCTTTCGAGTGCAGTCGTCTGGTTCTGCGCCCGCGTATGCTGGAACATCCCCTGGACGTGATCGAACTGGCGCCGGAGCAGTTGCCGTCGGACTTGCTGGTGGGACGCGTCTGCCTGTGCGTTTCAGAACTGTAGAGCTGCGCCGCGGTTTGATAGCATCGGCCTGAGAGGTGTTTTGAATGGATCAGGGTTTGCCCTCGGGCAACGGCGCGCGGCGCAATGAGGACATCGCGCTCGATCTGCTTAAATTTGTCGCGGCCAGTACCGGGATCGTCCGGGGCAGCGCGCCCTCCACGGGATTTGCCCCCGCCGGCGGCCCCAAACCGGAAGATCAGGTGACACAGTTGCTGGAACTGTACGCGCGCTGTCTGTGCGTGGTGGAAGGAAGGCCGGCGTAAGTGGCCGTTTCCCGCTCCTCCGCGCTCGGTTTCCTGGTTTGCGGCGCTGGCGTTTTCGGCCGCAATCACCTGCGCGTGATCCGCGCGCTGGAAGCCGAGGACGCTCGAGTGCGCCTGGCGGCGATTGTCGAGCCGGACTGCTCACGGTCCGAAACCGCGGCTGCCGAATGGGACGTCCCGGTATTCTCCTCGGTCGAGGAGTGCCTGGCCGCGCGTTCTCGCGGCGAAATTGCTGTGGATGCGGCCTCGGTTTGCGTCCCCACGTCGGTACATTTCACTGTTGCCGAGGCGCTGCTGCCTGTGGGGCTCGATCTGCTGATTGAGAAGCCTATTGCCGCGACGGTTACGGAGGCGACGCACCTGATCGATCTTGCCGCGGAGCATGATCGCATTCTGCAGACCGGGCACCTGGAGCGCTTCAATCCTGCGGTTACCGCGACGGAGCCGATCCTGAACCACCCCATGTTCTTCGAGTCGCACCGTCTGAGCGTCTTCAGCCCGCGCTCGCTCGACGTGGATGTGGTGCTGGACCTGATGGTGCACGATCTGGATATCGTGCTCAGCATGGTGCGCTCGCCGGTGCGCTCGCTGCATGCTGTCGGCTTGCCCATCCTGTCGCCAAAGGTGGATATCGCCAACGTGCGCGTGGAGTTCGAATCGGGCTGCGTAGCGAACTTTACCGCAAGCCGCGTGAGCACGGAGCGGGTGCGCAAGTTGCGGTTTTTCCAGCCGCATCAGTACGTGTCCATCGATTACGCCCGCCAGGATCTGCTGGTGATCGACGTTTCCGGGAACGGTCAGCCGCCAACGGCTCCGGGATCCGCGCACGGCCTGCCCGGTCTCAACATCCGCAAGCCTGAAGTCCGTCAGGGTGAGCCGCTGCGGCTGGAAATCGAGTCCTTTCTGGAGTGTGTTCGAACGCGGTCGAAACCGCGCGTCTCTGGCGAAGATGGCCGCGCGGCCTTGGCCCTCGCGCTCGACATCAACGCGGCGATTGCAGCCCACGCGGAACGGGCTGGGCTGGACCGGTTCACCAAAAGCTAAGGCCATCCGGCCAGGAACTCTTAGGCGTGTTGAACGCCCACGGCTTTAAGTTCCTCGTGGTGGAACAGATTTCGGTGGCAAACCATCTTTGGACCCTGCCGGTTCTTTCATTACCGGTAATCAGCCTCATGTTTACGCGCGATCCGCAAAAAAATGTCCACAAGCTGTTCCGGCATGGAGAGGAATGGCGAATGGTCGGTATCGATGGAAAATGTCTCCTGGCAGGGCGAATGGTTCTGCATCTCCCGCTGCAGCCCGAGCGTGATAGCACGGTCGCGCTCGCACTCAATGTAGTAGCGTGGGATTCGGCCCCACCGCGCCGCGGATGTTTCGACCGGCACTCCAAAAGGCGAGCCGGATTGGGCAACAAGGCGAGACCGGGCGAACTCGAAGTCTGCATCGGTACAGTTCCCATAGAATGCTTCGCGCGCGTGTTCCGGCTTAAACTCGATGGCTCCGTTGGCCTGCGGCTCCATGGTCGTTGGATTGACCATACTCTCGCGGTCCTGTAAGGCCCAACTCACTAACGATTCGCCGTTTCGCGGCAAAAAGGCGGTTAAATATACGAGTGCTCTCATGCGTTCCGGGCAATTCTCGGCAGCCTGGGTAATGGCAATGCCGCCCATACTGTGACCCACCAGAATCACCGGCTCTGGTTGTGCATGTGCGATTTCGCAAATGCGGCTGGCATAGCTCGCAAGGGTGACATCCGCGAGAGGCGTTTCGTCTTCTTCATTTCCAGGCAGATCCGGGGCCAGCGCTTTGTGCCCGTTGGCTTCCAGCAGGGGGATCACCTTACGCCAACACCAGCCGCCGTGCCAGGCGCCGTGAATCAGCAAATAAGTAGCCATGATCAGGAGGATTGCACGAAACACCGAGGCATGTGTCGATTCTGATCCAGAGCCGCCTCTTGTCCCCGCGCTGCACGGACAGGCGCTACGCGGTCACCGCAATTTTCTCCCGCACGTTTCGCATCGCCTCCATATAAAAAGCGAGGTTGTGCAGCGTGTTCAGTACTGCGGAGAGCGGCTCCTGCGCAGCCATCAGGTGGCGCAGGTAAGCGCGGCTGTAGCGGCGGCAGACAAGGCAGGAGCAGGCTGGATCGGGAGGGTCCTGGTCCTCGGCGTACTGCCGGTTCCTGATGTTTAGTCGCCCCTCGGAGGTGAACAGCAGCCCGTGGCGCGCGGCGCGCGTGGGCAGCACACAGTCCATCATGTCCACACCCATGCGGGCGTACTCGGCGATCTCGTCGGGATACCCGACGCCCATCACATAGCGCGGTTTGTCCGCGGGCAGCAGAGGCAGCACGGTGGCGATCATCTCCCGCGTCAGCTCGCGCGGCTCGCCTACGCTCAGACCTCCGATCGCGTAGCCGGGGAAGTCCATCTCCACCAGCCGCTCCGCCGATTCGCGCCTCAGATCCGGGAACATCCCTCCCTGGACAATCCCAAACAGGCTCGGCGTCCGGCCCTCAAAGCTGCTTTCCTGAGCTCTGATCTCTGAGCTCTGATCTCTGCCCCAGGGCCGTTCCTGTTTGTGCGCCTCAAAATGGTCCCGGCTGCGTTTGGCCCAGCGCAGCGTCCTATCGAGCGAGGCGCGAGATCGCGCGTAGTCCGCCGGATACTCGGTGCACTCGTCGAAGGCCATCGCGATGTCCGCTCCGAGCGCAATCTGCACGTCCATGGAATGTTCCGGCGAGAAGAAATGCGATGAGCCGTCGATATGAGAGCGGAAGGAGACGCCCTCGTCCGTCACTTTGCACAGATCGCTGAGGCTGAAGACCTGAAATCCGCCGGAGTCGGTGAGGATGGCACGATCCCAGCTCATAAAGCGGTGCAGGCCACCCATGCGCCGGATGGCTTCGTGCCCTGGGCGCAGGTACAGGTGATATGTGTTGCCGAGCAGCAGACGAACATCCATCTCTTCGAGAAGATGCTGCGGGATGGCCTTGACCGTCCCCTGTGTGCCCACCGGCATGAACACGGGCGTCTCCACGGCGCCGTGGGGCAGCATGAGCGTGCCGCGGCGCGCGGAACCGCGGGTCTCCTGGATCTGGAAGACGACGGACACTGGGCTGATTGTAGCGGGATGGCCGCCGCAGAGCCGCGAAGCCATCCCAGACCCACAAGGGGGACATCCAACCCTCACCCATGGGAATTACCAGCCGCACTGGCCTGCTGGCCGCGTATTTTTCCTGCGAGCGGAATTTTCCCATTCCGCTGAAGCAGGTCGTCACCAAAGGCGTGCTGCAGAAGACCTGCGCGCAGGTGGGTCCGAACTACGTCGAATCGATTGCCGGCTGCGGAAGTCTTGAGGAGGTACGGGTGCGGGAAGTCGCTGACCCGCTCTTCTGGCCGAAGGAGATCGATCACTGGGAACTGCATAAGTCCTGCACGGATTGCCTGTACCCGAAGCACTGGCACCATTACGAGGTCCCGGAAACGACAGTGGACCGAAAAGAAAACGTGGTCGATTGCGGAGCCGCCGAGGGACTCTTTGCGCTGTCAGTCGCGCGCCGAGCGGGCAAGCTCGCAATCTTTGAGCCGTGGCGCGGCTTCCGGGAATCGCTGCGAGCGACCTTCGGCAACCGGGCCAATCTGCGCGAACAGGCATTGGGCGGTCGGCCACACAGGGCGTGCCTCTCCGGCGGGTCGCTCTACGGCAGGGTGAGCGAGACCGAGGGGGATCCCATTGAGGTAACCACACTCGATCTCTTTCGTGAGGAGTTTGGCCCGATAAACTACATCAAGGCCGATGTGGAGGGTGCCGAACACGCCTTGCTGGAGGGCGCACGCGAGACTCTTCTGGCCGATAAGCCGAAGATCGCCATGACCTGTTACCACATCGGCAACGACTGGGAGCATATGCTGAAGCTCGCCCGGAGTGCGGTCCCTGCGTATCGCTATCGGGTGAAGGGCATCTCGTATAACGGCCACAAAGCCCGGCCGGTGATGCTGCATTTGTGGGTGTGAACCAGCGCGAAAGATTACGTTAATACCCTGGGGCACAGATAGCCTGTCAGGAATCCTGCGCCATTTCTCCGCAACAGGCGTACAGTAGTTCCGGGAATCTGCCCGGCAGCTCCCAACAGCCGCTGACGGGCCGGGATCCCCGCAGGAGGAGGCTGCCATGCTCAAGCCTTTTCTGTTCCTTCCGATGCTGTTCCTCGTCGGTGTGTCGGCGTTCTGTCAGCAGACCCAGTCCACGCCAAATCCCTCCGCGTCCGCTCAGCCGGCTCCGATCCCCGCGGAATACGTGAACATGGTGAACCCGGTGAAACCCACGCCGGAATCGCTGGCGCGCGCGAAGCAGATCTATAGCTGGGACTGCGCTTTATGCCACGGCGACAATGGGAACGGTAAGGGGGATGTGGCCATGGAGCAGAAGCTCGGCCTCCTCGACTTTCGCGATCCATCGGCACTGAAACCCTGGACCGATGGCGAGCTCTTCTACATCATCCGCAACGGCCAGGGAAAAATGCCGCCGGAAGATGGGCGTGCGAAGGACGACGAAGTGTGGAACCTGATCATCTATCTGCACAGTATGTCGAAGGGCCCGGCGGCGGCCGCCACTACGCCGGCTTCGTAACCTCTCAGCACCGGTCGGCGGCAGCTACCGGCAACTCCATCTGCTCGGAGCCATGTTCGTCCGCCCATGGCCGGAAGCAGGCGCGGCAGCGCGCCTCATACACGCCGGCCGCACCCACCAGCACCAGAGACTGACTGCTGCCCAGCCGCTGGGTGTGAACCGCCGGAGCGCCGCACTGCATACACACCGCGGACAGCTTGACCACCTCATCGGCAATAGCCAACAGCTCGGGCATCGGCGCGAACGGCTCGCCGGTAAAGGTCGTGTCCAGTCCGGCAATGATAATGCGCTTGCCCAGCTGCACCAGTTCGTTCGACAGGCTGATCAGGGTGGCGTCGAAGAACTGGGCCTCGTCAATGCCGACGACTTCCACGGCGTCAACCATCGGCATCAGCACAGACTTCAGTTCCTCCATATTGGCGACGGTCAGGGCATCCAGCGTTTGTGCGCTGTGCGAGGCAATGGCGGTGCGGTGGTAGCGGACATCGAGATCGGGCTTGAAGCAGGCTACCCGGCGTTTGGCGATCTGTGCCCGCTTGAGACGCCGGATCAGCTCCTCGGATTTGCCCGAAAACATCGGCCCGGTAATGACTTCAATGCGTCCCGGATGGATTGCGCACTGCCCGGCTGCCATGGTCGCCACTGTGCCTCCCCCGGAGTCTTGGGAAGGTTCAGTGTAGGCCTGGGTGGCGAGATCTGGATGTGGAAAGCAGGGTACAAACCGCTGACGCAGAAAACTGCCGCCTCGGCGCCGCCGGCTTGCCGGTTCGCTCCTTTTCCTTGACACTGCCTCGGGCTCTACGCGATTCTATAAGTCAGGTTTCCCTGCGAATCGTGGCAGTGTGCAGCACAGAGGGGAGCCGTTTCCAGGTATTCAGGTCCCGCGCGCGAACGTGATGAAACAAAACCACGCGCTGTCGGAGCCCTTCCATGGAAATCGATTCAACTCTTGAGCCGCGGGCGGGCTGCCTGCCGTTCCGGCCAGAAGGACCGTGCGTTGACATCATCTGCTTTGCTGGCGCTGCTTGCTCTGCCTGCGGGATTCGCCTCTTCAACTCAGCTGCTGTTTATTGTGCTGATCATTGGGGTTTTCTATTTCCTGCTGATCCGGCCGCAGCAAAAGCGGCAGCAAAAATGGCAGCAGATGCTGGGGAACCTGAAGATCGGGGACCGGATCACTACTTCCGGCGGGATCCGCGGCACCATCCTGGCCATTAAAGACGACAGCATCCAGCTGCGCGTTCCCCCCGATAACCTCCGGATCGAGGTCGTGAAGAGCGCCATCGCCTCCGTAACCCAGGACGAAACCAAGTAGAGTCTCCATGCAGAAGAATCTCCGCACCAAAACCATCGGCATCATCGCCATCCTGCTGTTCTTCATCTATGGCATCTTCGGAATCCCAGGCGGATTCTCCGGCACGGCGATCAGGAACTCGATCCTGAAGCGGATCCACCTCGGCCTGGACCTGAAGGGCGGCATGCACCTTGTCCTGCAGGTGGAAGTGAATGAGGCGGTGGGCGCACAGACCGACAGCGATTCCGCCAGCATCCAGAACGCCTTTCAGCAGAACGGGATCATCGGTGCCTCAATCGCGAAACCGGACACAAACCGGCCGGATTTCATCCAGATCACGGGAGTTCCCGCCGCGCACACTGCCGATGTCAGCAGCCTGCTGAATTCTCAGTTTGGGTCGCAGTACGACATCGCGCCTGGGCCCAACAACAGCTGGACGCTGGCGATGAAGCCCACGGTGGAGTCGGATCTGAAACAACGGGCGCTGGACCGCTCCATTGACGTGATCCAGAGCCGCATTAACAGCCTCGGCGTGACCGAGCCGATCGTCGAGCCGTACCAGTTGGGGAGTTATCAGATTCTGGTGGAGCTGCCGGGCGTGGACGATCTGAGCCGCGTGGAGAACGTCATTCAGTCCACGGCCCGGCTTTCCACCCATGCCGTGCTCGGCGGGCCATGGCCGGACCAGCAAACGGCCCTGCAAAGCCTCGGGGGAATGGTGCCGCCCGATGCGGAACTGGCGCAGAGCGTGCCTGGCGCTTCCAGCGACACCAGCACTGGTGAGTGGTATGAGCTGTCAAAGATCCCGGTCTGGGGCGGCACGGATATTCGCGACGCGAAAGCCGACAACGACCAGCAGACCAATGAGCCGGAAGTGGTGTTCTATCTGACAAACGCCGCCGGTGATAAATTCGGCCAGTTCACCTCAGCCAATATCGGCAAGGATATGGCCATCGTCCTCGATAACCGGATCTATGAAGTGGCCGTGATCAAGGGTGAGATCCACGATACCGGCAACATCTCCGGCGGCAACATGAGCATGCAGCAGGCGCAGGACTTGTCCATGCTGTTGCGCACCGGCGCTCTGCCGGCCAGCCTGAAGTACCTGCAGGAGGAAACCGTCGGACCTTCGCTGGGCGCTGACTCGATCCACCAGGGCGTGGTGGCCTCCATTGTGGGCATGCTCGCGGTGATGATCTTTATGCTCATCTACTACAAGGGCGCGGGCATCAATGCCGACCTGGCCCTGTTCCTGAATCTGGTGATTCTGCTTGGGTTCATGGGTTTCAGCGGCGCCGTGCTTACGCTGCCGGGCATTGCCGGAGTCATCCTCACCATTGGTATGGGCGTGGACTCGAACGTGCTGATTTTCGAGCGCATTCGCGAAGAGCTGCGCGCCGGCAAGTCTCCAGCGGCGGCCGTGGATCAGGGGTTCTCCCACGCGTGGACGACGATTTTAGATACCCACGTCACCACCATCGTCTCTGCGCTCATCCTGTTCATCTTTGGCACGGGGCCGGTGAAGGGCTTTGCTGTCACTCTCAGCTTCGGTCTGGCAGCCAATCTGTTTACGGCAGTCTTTGTTTCGCGCGTCATCTTTGATGCTCATCTGAGCCACAAGCTGCATGGCGAACCGATCTCGATTTAAGCCGTGAGGCTTCGAGAGATTTTTCTATAGGCGGATTTTCGTGGAACTGTTTCATAATCCAAGGATTGACTGGCTCGGGAAGAAGTGGTATTTCCTCGCCTTCTCCCTCATTTTCAGCATTTCCGGGCTGATCTCGCTCTTCTTCTGGCATCATCTGCCCCTGGACGTCGACTTCCGTGGCGGAACAGTGGTGCGCGTGAAGTTTGCCGAGAAGCCCAATGTGGACCACATTCGCTCCGCAGCCAACAAGGCCGGTCTGAAGGATCCCCGCATCACCGCCTTCGGTCCCGCGGATCACCACGAAGTGTTGATTACCCTGTCAGGCGAAGCCACCAATCAGGCGGCGATCGATCAGGGCCGCGCCACCATCATCCGGGCCCTGACGCAGAACTATTCGCCGGAAGCGGCGCAGAATCAGGGCAAGCTCGATCTGGATAATGCCACGAGCGAGGCGCTCACGAACTGGCTGGAGCAGCAGGATCCGGAGCACCTGGGCGCTACGGTTGCGGCCGAAACCAAATACCAGGCGCAGGCGGACGCGGTCCTTCACCTTCGCGACGGAGAAGACAGCGGCGTGATTCCTTCTCTCGTCGACCTGCGCGGCGTGGTCGATCCGGCCGTGCTGAGCGCGTTCCAGCAGGGCTCTTACCTTTCTGGCTTTTCTGTGCGCAGCGTGGAAATCGTGGGCGCGGAGGTTGGCACGCAGCTCCAGCATCAGGCGGAGCTGGCCACGCTCTACTCGCTGGGCGGGATGCTGGTCTATCTGTGGTTCCGATTTGAGTTCATCTATGGCGTTGCTGCCGTGGTGGCTTGCTTCCATGACACGCTGATCACCGTGGGCGCCTTCAGCCTGAGGAACATGGAAGTTTCGCTCACCGTCATCGCGGCCATCCTGACCCTGATCGGCTATTCGATGAACGACACCATCGTCGTTTTCGACCGCATTCGCGAGAACCTGCGCCTGAGCCGGCGCGAGCCGCTGCCCGATCTGGTCAACCGCAGCATCAATCAGACGCTGAGCCGGACGGTCCTGACTTCGGGCCTCACGTTCCTGACCGTGCTGTCGCTGTACAAGCTCGGCGGCCAGGTGCTGCACCCGTTCTCCTTTGCGCTGGTGGTGGGCATTTTGATCGGGACCTACTCGTCCATTGCGGTCGCGGCTCCCATGCTGGTGGCCTGGCAGGAATGGCGTGCCGGCCGCGGCCGCGGTGCCGCGCTTCCTGCGGCAAAGAAAGCTAAGGTATGATGCTGACAATTCCCTGGGCAGCGTGGAACCGGTATGGAGAGCGGGGCACTGTGGGTCCCCGAACCGGAGATGGCTGCGCCGCCCCGGATTGTGATATAGAACGAGAGCCGGCCTTTATCCGCTGGGGAACTCGTGCGAAATCGCTGTATGCTTCGTCACGCGGCTCAACAGGCGCGGCGGAGAATCAATGGGAACAAAACGGGGCGCTTGCGGTGTCTATAGCAAGTGACAGCCACTGAAAGGTTCGGAGGCAGGCCTGCCATGTTTGAAGATGTATTGTTCGAGTCGGCCCACAGGATCAAGACGAAGAGCAAGTACTATACGATCGTCGGCGTTTTGCTGAACGCTTCGGTGCTTGCGGCTCTGATCCTGTATCCGCTCATCTACCCTGAAGCGCTCCCCAAAGCGTTGATGACGACAATGTTGGTGGCTCCGCCCCCGCCGCCCCCCCCACCCCCGCCTCCGCCACCCGAAGTGCACGTGCAGAAGGTGGTTTCTGAGATCATCAACAACCAGCTCACCGCGCCCTCCCATATTCCCAAGGAGATCAAGATCGTGAAGGAAGAGGCGGCGCCTCCGTCGGTTAGCGGTGTGATCGGCGGCACAGGGAGCGACACCGGTGGCGTTCTGGGCGGGGTTCTCGGAGGTCTGGGCAACGGCCCGGCCCCTGTGGTCAAGGCCGCTCCTCCCAAAAAGATCGCGGTATCGTCCGGCGTGATGGCGGGCAACCGCATCGGCGGCGAAAATGTGGAATATCCGGCGATCGCCAAGGCCGCGCGCATTCAGGGGACCGTCGTGCTGCAGGCAACGATTTCCAAAGAAGGAACCATCGAAAACCTGCACGTCATCAGCGGGCCGCCCATGCTCCAGGCGAACGCTCTGAACGCGGTACGAACATGGAGATACAGGCCTTACCTGCTCAACGGCGAGCCCGTGGAAGTGGAAACGCAGATCAACGTAGTCTTTAACCTTGGTGGATGATCCGGAATCGTCCCGGCCGGTTCATGCCGGCATTGGGGCATTCCGGTAAACGCTTTTTCCCGGCCTCCCGTCCGATTCATTACGGAGAGGCATTCCGTCAGCGCTTTTCGGCCTTTACCGCAGCAGCAACTCCTCAGGAGGAAAGATTCAGTGATTCTCGCTCATTTCAACCATCTTCTTGCCAACCCAGCATCCCTGGGCATGTTCCAGGAATCTTCGTCGGTGGGTTTCGGCCCTCTCGATCTCTGGAACAACATGGGCTGGCTGGCCCGCGGTGTCGCGATTGTTCTGATCATCATGTCCGTCTGGTCGCTGGCGGTCATGATCGATCGCTGGCTGTACTTCAACGCCGCCCGCAAACAGTCCCGCGAGTTCGCGCCTCGCGTCGCCGGAGCCCTGAAGGAGGGCAAGCTCGACGAGGCCGTCAAGGTTGCGGACCGGAACAAGAAATCGCATCTGGCAGAAGTCGTTACTGCCGGCCTGCAGGAGTTTCGTACCTACGGCGGCGGGGGAGCCGTCAGCGTGGAGCAGATCGAGTCCTCGAAGCGCGCGCTGGAACGTGCCGAGGCCATCGTGCATGCCAAGCTGAAGAGAGGCCTCGGCAGCCTGGCCACGATCGGTTCCACCGCTCCGTTCGTCGGACTCTTCGGAACCGTCGCCGGCATTCTGAAGGCCTTCAATGAAATCGCCACGCAGAAGACGCCCGGCATCGGTGCCGTCGCCAGCGGCATTTCAGAAGCTCTGGTCACCACGGCTCTGGGGCTGTTTGTGGCCATCCCGGCGGTGTGGCTGTTCAACTATTTCACCAACCGCGTGGAGGCGTTCGATGTTGAGATGGACAACTCCTCCAGCGAACTGGTCGATTACTTCATCAAGCAGAGCAATCGACGGTAAGCAGCGGAGCCCCCGGCGCGCCTGCGCGACGGGTTGCAAAACAGCGGGAATCTCCTGACCGGGGGCCGGCGCCAAGGCCGGCTTCCGGCTCCTGAGCACCCGAAGCCCATGAGAAGCGTGATCACGGGAGTGCACAAGAATGTCACTGGTAACGCGAAACGAAGGCGCCAAGGTCAACGCCAATATTAACGTCACCCCGATGGTGGACGTCATGCTGGTGCTGCTGATCATCTTCATGGTGATCACGCCCATGCTCAACAACAAGGTGAACGTCAATCTGGCCACAACCACCACCGCGACGACAATGGACGATGCCAGCAAAACCGACGCGGTCACCGTCGCGATCACCCGCGACAGCCGGATCTATCTGGGAACGGACCAGACCAGCGTCGCCAATCTCGGCTCCCAGGTCCGCGATGCTCTGGAGAATCACACCAACAAGATTGTTTATTTCCGGGCCGACGCCCGCGCCAATTACGGCACGGTCATGGATGCGATTGACGCGGTGCGCACCGCGGGTGTCGAGGAAATCGGCATGCTGACCGAGAACCTTAACAACAACATCCCCATGGGCGAGTAGTCCGGGATGCGGCTGAAGAAACGAGGATCTGAACCATGGCAATGAATGTAGGCGGAGGCAGCGGCCTGAGCGCCGATCCTAACGTAACGCCGCTCATCGACGTCCTGCTGGTGCTGCTGATCATCTTCATGATCATTGTGCCGGTCACGCCCAAGGGCCTGGACGCGCTGGTGCCGCAGCCCCCGAAGAACAAGCAGGCCCCGCCACCGGAACAGACCATTGTGGTGCAGGTTCACGGCACGCAGGGAGGTCCACCCAGCTATCAGATCAATCAGACCGACGTGCCGGCCAGCAATCTGGAGAGCGAACTGAACAAGATCTATTCCATCCGCGCTCAGAAGGTGATGTTTATCAAGGGCGATCCGAACATCGATTTCCAGGCAGTCGCGCATGTGATGGATATCGCCAATGGGATCGGAGTGGATCACGTTGGTCTGATCACCCCCAAGATTGCAGCGGGCCAGTAGGGTGCGTTGCCGGTGGCCAGGTGCTCTGGAGAGCGGCTGCCGCACTCCGGGCATCTTGCTGAAAGCGATGGACCCGGTACAATCGTGTCGCAACCAGTTTTGCGCCCAGCTGTTCAGGCGCCCGGCGAGTTGAAGGAGAAGACAGAAAGCATGAACCGAATCGCACGTTTACCGGTGCTGGCCGCCGCCACGATCATGCTGGTGGCATCCGCCACCGGCTGCAAGCGCCTGGAGGCCCGGGATCAGCTCAACAAGGGTGTGGAGGCCTACAAGGAAGCCCGATACGAGGAAGCTATCGACCACTTTCAGAGAGCCGTCAACCTGGATCCGACCTATCCGATGACGCGCACCTATCTGGCTACAGCCTACGCTCAGGAAGTGGTGCCTGGCCTGGATACTCCTGAGAATGAGAAGCACGCCCAGATGGCGATTGACGAGTTCCAGAAGGTCCTGGCCGCTGATCCTGGCGACACGACTGCTCTGAAGCAGATTGCCACAATGTACTACGACCTGAAAAAGTTCGATCTGGCCAAGCAGTGGCAGCTCAACGTACTCAATGCCGATCCGAAGGATGAGGCTGCCGACTACACAATTGGCGTGATCGACTGGACCCAGGCTTACGCCAATGCCGTTAAAGCGCTGCAGGGCGCGGGCATGCAGGACGACAGCCAGGGCAACGCCAGGATGCCCCAAAAGGTCTGCAGGCAGATCCAGGATGAGAACACTCCGCTGGTGACGGAAGGGCTCAGGTACCTGCAGGACGCAGTGAACATCCGGCCCAGCGACGATGAAGCCATGGTGTACCTGAACCTGATGTACCGGCGCAAGGCCGACTTGGACTGCACCGACGCGGACGCGCGCAAGGCCGACCTGGCCCAGGCTGATGCCTGGCGTGAGAAGGCTCTCGGCACGCGCCGCGCCAACGAGGAGAAAGCCAACAACAAGGTCAACGGCGTGGTCATCCAGTAGGCTTCCCGCCGCATACCAATCGCCGAGGCCCTCGCCGTGCGAGGGCCTTTTGCGTTTTCGCTGGTTGGCCTGACGGATCGGCCACAGCTATCACGGCTCCTGTATCCCGAAACCGTAGCATCCTGTACCCTGCGCCCTGTACCCTGTACCCTGTACTTCTGTGATTCGCAGGATCCTCATCGCCAACCGGGGCGAGATCGCATTACGCATTCTCCGCGCCTGCCGCGAACTCGATATCGTTCCCATCGCCGTATACTCCGACGCCGACCGCGCCGCGCCGCATGTACTCGAGGCCGACGAGGCGTATCGTCTCGGTCCCGCACCTGCCACGGAATCCTATCTCCGCGGCGACCTTATTCTGGAGATCGCCCGCCGCACCGGCGCCAACGCCATTCATCCTGGCTACGGGTTTCTCTCGGAGAACGCTGACTTCGCTAGGGCCTGCGATAGTGCCGGCGTGAAGTTCATCGGCCCTCCTGCCACGGCCATGCGCATTCTCGGTTCCAAGACACGTGCCCGCCAGGCCGCTGATCGCGCCGGCATGCCACGCACGCCCGGCTCCGTCCAGGGGTTAGCTTCGCTGGATGAGGCGCGCTCTGTCGCCAACTCCATCGGCTATCCCGTGATGCTCAAAGCCGCTGCTGGCGGCGGTGGCAAGGGCATGCGCGCCGTCTCTCGGCCCGAGGATCTGCCTTCCGCCTTCGATGCAGCTCGCAGCGAGGCGGAACGCGCTTTTGGCTCGGGCGAGGTCTACCTGGAAAAGCTGATCGAGCGGCCGCGCCACATCGAAATCCAGATTCTGGCCGATGAGCACGGCCACTGCGTCTCGCTGGGCGAGCGCGAATGCTCTGTCCAGCGGCGTCACCAAAAAGTCATTGAGGAATCGCCCTCGGCCGTCGTCGACGACGAGCTGCGCCGCCGCATGGGCGAAGCCGCGGTACGTCTTGCCCTGACTGCCGGCTACACGAACGCCGGCACGGTCGAATTCCTCGTCGACAACGATCGGAATTTCTACTTCCTCGAAGTGAACACCCGCCTGCAGGTGGAGCACCCGGTCACCGAGCTGGTAACGGGGCTGGATCTCGTCCACCTGCAGATTCGGATCGCCGGGGGCGAGCCGTTGCCCTTCGTCCAGTCCGACGTAACGTTGCGCGGGCACGCCATTGAGTGCCGCGTCTATGCCGAAGATCCCGACGCTGGATTCATGCCGTCGCCAGGTCGCATCACTCGTCTGCTGCAACCGGGAGGGCCGGGCATTCGCGAGGATTGCGGCATCTGCGAAGGCTGGGTGGTTCCCATGGATTACGATCCGATGCTGTCGAAGCTGATCGCGTTCGCGCCCACGCGCGACCTGGCTATTGCCCGCCTGCGTCGCGCGCTCGATGAGTACGTCATTGGGGGCATCCGCTCCAATCTCGGCCTCTTTCGCCGGATTCTCCGCGATCCCGACTTCTGCGCGGCGCGCATCGATACAGGCTATCTCGATCGGCTTCTTCGCCAGGCCGCACCAGATTTAGCTGCTGACACGTCCGATCTAGTTCCCGCTGTGGCTGCGGCCGTGTTGGAAGCGATGCAGTCCGCTGCCAGTGCGCCAACGGCGTCACCTGCCAGCGCATGGAAGGCTGCTGCGCACTACGAAGCCACTGGAGCGGACCCTCGTCCATGAGACTCCAGATCGAGATCGACGGCCAGTCTCGTCAGGTGCAAATCGATCCGGCGGACGCTCCTGGCCTCTGGATTGTTCGTGTCGACGGCAACCTCGTCGAAGCCGATGCCCGTCTGCTACGTCCAGGCGTGCTCTCGCTGCTGATCGGCGGCTGCTCGCATCGCGTGGTTCTCGATGGCGATTCCTCCGATCCGGCCCTGTACATCGGCCAGAACCGGATTCCTTATCGCGTGGAGGATCCTCGTTCGCTGCGCTCGCGTCGCCGCCACACAGGCGCGGACGGTCCCGCCGTGCTGAAGGCTTCCATGCCCGGCCGCGTGGTGCGCGTGCTCGTGGAAAGGGGCCAGGAAGTCGCCGCGCATCAGGGTATCGTGGTGATCGAAGCCATGAAGATGCAGAACGAGCTGAAATCGCCCAGGGATGGCCGCGTGGCTGAACTGCGCGCCATCCCCGGTGCCACCGTTTCTTCTGGTGAAACGCTCGCCGTTATTGAATAGCGCCCGGAGCGAGATCGTTCTTGTACACCACGCCGCCCTTCATCACGAACTGCACGTGCTCCACCGCGGTGATGTCCTGGAGCGGATTGCCGGGTACGGCAACCACGTCCGCATAGTATCCCGGCTTGAGTTGCCCTACCTCGTTCTGCCAGGTCAGAATCCGCGGGTCGTTCAGATAATCCGCCTGCAGCACGGCCAGTGGCGTCATGCCATACCGCACCATTAGTTCGAATTCCTTCGCCTGTGTACCGTGCGGGAAAGGACCCACATCCGAACCGACGGCCATCGGAATCCCCGCCGCGACCTGGCGTTTGAACTCATGAATTTTATAGTTCAGCATCGCGTGTTCAAGCGCCGCGGCCTTCGGCGTGGGTGCGTGGTCGGCGAAGTACTGGAAGACGACGAACGTCGGCACCGCCGGGATGTGCTTTTCTTTCATGAGCTGCATTGTGCCGTCGCTGAGCTGCGTCGCGTGGTCAATGGCTGCCACGCCCGCAAGCACCGCAAACCGCGCCGCCGGCTCGCCCTGGCAATGCACGCCGACGTTCGTGTCCAGCCGCGCCGCTTCAGCGACAGCAGCCTTCAGCTGATCCTCGGTGTACTGGTACGGCGTGTGGAAGTCCCAGAACTTCGGATCGCCAGGTTGTTCGCCAATGCCGAATGTCGCGCAGATCGGATTACCGAGACACGGAGCGGACCCGTGCGGCACCATTTGATCGTGCCCTGTCTCGTAAACCTTCACGAAGGTGCTCCCATCTTTGTGTTGCTGGCGGATGGTCTCGATAATCTGCTCGATGTCGTTGGCGTAATCGGCATTGCCCAGCGCGTGCTGCGCCGGGTTGAAGCCGATCGCGTCTTCATGCCCGCCCAGGATCGAAATCGCCATGCCGCTGATGCGCAGCCGAGGCCCAGGAATCAGTCCTTCGTTGATGGCCTCACGCACGGCCGTATCGGCCGGCCCCGCGCCTTCAGTCCCCATGTCGCGTTCCGACGTGAATCCGGCCATCAGATCGGCCCTGGCATTCAGCGTGGCCTGGATCGTCCGCTCCGGGACGGATTCTGTGATCGTTTGCAGGTCCTCCGCCTTGCCCGGGTGCAGGAACAGGTGTACGTGCGCGTCGATTAAACCCGGCATCAGCGTGGTGTCGCCCAGGTCGATGGTTCGTGCTCCCGCCGGATGCGGCACCGATGTGCCGGCAGCCTGGATCCGGTCGCCCACGATCAGCACCTCACCCGGGCTGACGATCTTTCCCGGCTCCACTTCAAACAATCGCGCCGCATGCAGAACAACCGCCTGCTGACTCTTCGCGGGTTCATTGTTTTGAGCCTGTGCCGCCGCGATCCGCGCCGCGCCGAGAACCACCAGAGCCCCCAGCAGAAAACCGAGCTTCCTCATGGCTGCCTCCAAACGGCTGTCCAGAATAGCAGACCGGAGAGTTTCGGTGCCGAACCGCAACAGGGCGGGGTCT
>JASHRH010000261.1 GCA_030037475.1 Acidobacteriaceae bacterium | reverse complement strand
GTCGTGCGGCATCCAGAGCGCTTTCCGCATCGGCCGGGCCGACAGGCTCGGCAATCTCGTCCAGCGACTGCATCGTCGCCGGAATCCGCCGCAGCTCTGTTCGATACACATTCATTGCCAGCGCGAAGAGCCACGTAGAAAAAGCCGCGTCGCCGCGCCACTGCGCCAAATTGCGGAACGCTCGCAGGAACGCTTCCTGCGCCATCTCTTCCGCGCGACCGCGATCGCGACAGAACCGCCAGGCCAGATTCACCAGCGGGATCTGCCAACGGCGCACCAGTCCGGCGAAGGCCGGGGTGTCGCCAGCCAGGACGGCGCTGACCAGGGCGCGGTCCGGGTCGAGCTCGGGTGTGGCGTTCACGGGATCTTCCTGGCGGGTATGACTTGGTCCAATGGTGCGCGGTTGCGTTATTTCTGTCGAGACTCTTCCCCAAAAGAATTTTGCAACCGTAACCGGAAACTTCCGGTCATACCGGGTGAACGCAAGGGAGGCAAGGCATGGGATCGGATGGGATGGAAGTAATAGCGTTGTTTGGTTTCCTGGCCGTGGGAGCCGTGGCGCTGTTTTCGTTCATCGCTGTGGCGTCGTGGTCCGACAACCGGCGCAAGGAACGCGAGAGCTACTACCACAACGACACGCTGAAGAAGCTCGCCGAGTCGTCCGGCGCGGGCGCCAGCGCGGCGATTGAGCTTCTGCGCGAAGATGCTCGTCTGCGAGCCATGCGCAAGCGCCAGGACATGAAGGTCGGCGGGGTCGTTCTCGTCGCGGTCGGCATCGGCATCATTCCTTTCCTGCATGCCCTCATCCCGCACGCCCCGATCTACATGGTGGGCATCCTGCTCCTGTTGGTGGGCGCGGGCCTCTTCGGCAGCTCGTTCTTCTTCCGGTCGCCTGCGGAATAATTCCGTCATACGGCCGAGTGCCCGGCGGCGTGAGGGGCGCGAAAACGGCGCTTTTGCCGCCGCAAAAACCTGGCCAACGGCCAGCGCGGAGGCGCGCCCCACGCCTCGGCAATCCACCGCTCCTGCTTCCGGCGTCGTTTCCTGATTCCCTGTGCGTCGGTCCGCATAGCCCGGAATGACCAGCCCGCCTTCCGCGCAGCCGAAAGCATCCATAGTAAGGAGACAGAACGATCACCAACCTACCCAAACTCACCATCTCATCCTCGGAAAGGGAGAGTTATGACTGACATTGTCAATGAAATGACGAAGCCGTTCAGAATGAGCGAAACCGAGCAGAAAGTCCGCTACGGAATCGGCGCCGCGGCGGCGGCCACGGCCATCTTCGCGCCCCTCGGCTACAAGTGGAAGGGCGTTCTCACCGCAATTGCCGCGGAAACCATTCTTTCCGCTGTCTACGGCGTTTCTCCCGGCAGACGGTTGCTGCACGTGTAACTCCTGCTCGCGCTGAGAGCGAAATCGGGGCAGGGAAGAACTCCGACAGCGCCCGCCCTGATTTTGCTCTGCGGCGTTTCCCGCTTGTGAACGACGAGCCCGCCGAATGAAATCTCTTGCGCTGAACGGCGTCCTGATGGCCATCGCCGCGCATGGCCTCATCGGGCTCTCCCTGGTCTGGGACAAGATCCTTCTTCGCCGCAAAGGCCTGCAAAACCTGATCTCTTACGTCTTCTGGCTGGGGGCCATCAGCATCTTTGGCCTGGTGCTCATTCCCTTCGGCTTTCACATGCCTTCACCTGGCATCGCGGGGATCGCGCTGGCCGCCGGCTTTTGCGATCTCTTCGCCAGCTACTTCTATTACGCCGCACTGAAAGCCGGAGAAGCCTCCGAGGAGCTGGCTGCCATGGGAGGATTCACTCCCGTGGCGACCGTGGCGCTCTCTGTGCCGCTCCTCGGCGTTCATCTGGCCGGCCAGTTCTACGGTTTCGCGCTCATGACCCTCGGCGGATTCGTCATGTTCTTCGCGGAAAAGCTTCCCCTCAGAAGAATGCTGCCTCGTGTCATCGCCGCGGCCGCGCTCTTTGGCCTCACCGACGTGCTCCAGAAGATTGCCTTCAATCACGCAAAATTCGTCAGCGGATACGTCTTCTTCACCGTCGGCACCTTCGTCGGAGCGATCGCACTGCTCCTGCGCCCGTCCTGGCGCCGCCAGGTTTTCGAAAGTTCCGGACAGGCTCCGCCGCGCAGCAAGCTCGGCTATATGCTCAACCGGCTCATGGCCGGGGTCGGATCCTTCCTCGTGGTCTACGCCGTCAGCCGCATTGCACCGTCCATGGTGGAGGCCATCTCCGGAGTGCGTTACGTGGTCATCTTCTTCGGCGCCTACGCCGTCACGCGCTGGCGCGCGCAGTGGTTCCGCGAAGACTTCACTCCGCGCGCCCTGGCGATCAAGGCTCTGGGAACCGCTCTGGTCGTCGTCGGCCTCGTAATGGTCGGTCTCCACGGCGGCCACGCCGGCGGCCCAGGCTGATCCTCAGTGCCGGGTCTTCGCCGCGTGCCCGAGGTGAAGACCGCTCACAGAGCTGACCGTCGCTGCCCGAGACGCCGGCAGTGCCGGCTTTCCATTTGGCAGATTCGTCGCTGGCCCGGTTTTCACCGTGAGGATGACGCCCGCCGTCACGCACAGCACGCCGGCCCAGCGCTTCCACGGCACGCGCTCCCGCAGCAGGAAGCGCGCTCCGATCGTGTCCACCACAAATCCCAGCGCCGTGGCCGGGACCGCAATGCTCAGCGGCGCGATGGAGAGCAGCGTCAGCAGCGAAAAGAAGGTCGTGGCGTAGCACAGGCCGCCCAGAATCACCAGCCGCCGCGTGATGATGTAGCGGATCGCCCGCACAATGCCTGAAGGCCCGAAGTCGCTCAGTTCGCCGCCCTTCGACATCCCCCGCGCGCACAGAATGTCCCCCGACGAACTGCAGCACACCGTCAGCAGAATGAGGCCCCATTGCATCATGCCGGATTCTCCCGGGGATGCGGCCTGGTGGCCACGGGCGTCTCCGCTACCAGCGCCACGCCGCAGGTGATCAGGAGGACGCCCAGCCATCGTGCCCACTGCACGCGCTCGCCCAGCACAAATTCGCCCAGCATGGTGGTCAGCGCGTACGACGAAGCGGTGCAGGGAACCACGAAGCTCAAATCGGCCCAGCTGAACAGCGAAATCTGTGCCAGCGTGTACACCGCCGACATCGCTGCTCCCGGAATCAGAAACGGATTTGTCAGCAACCCCAGCAGGTAGTGCGCCAGCGGCACGTGCTGAAACGCCGGCATGCGGTCCATGCCCAGCGCCAGCATCAGGTTGCCGAAGCTATTGGCGATCACCGCAATGGAAATGAACAGAATGGTCCTGGAGACACGAGAGTTCGGCCGGGAGACGATCGTCACATCTCTCTTGGAGCACACAAACATTGCGCTCAGTTGCTGCGTCTGCGCGATTCCGCGGTCCGGGACAATGCAAAGATGCTGTCGGTCTGGGGACTCGACCCTTCCAGCCTTCCCGCTACCTCTGCAGCTTCCGGATGTACGCCACGACCTGCTCGACCTGCGCGTCCGTCAGCTTGCCTTTGAACGCCGGCATCTTGCCTTTGCCGTTATTCGTGATCGCAATCATCTCGGCTTCTGTCATCTTCATTACTACAGGAGACCTGAAGGACGGAACGCTCATCATCTTTGCTACCGGGGTGGTGGCCAGCCCGTCCGCCCCGTGACACATGGCGCACTTCATCCTGTAGACCTGTTCCCCGGGGTTCTGCGCCAGAGCGGGAACAGCAAGAGCGGCGAGAAGCAATCCGAAAGAGCACAACCGTACGCTGCGATTCACAGGCATTCTCCTTTGCTGAGCATTTGGGCGTGCTGGGGCACATCAGTACTGTACTCCCTTCCGCCCGAGAGCTCATCCTGCGTCTCGATGCAATATGCGGATGAAGCCCGGCGCCATATTCAGCGCGCCTTCATCAGTTCCAGCGTCAGCGATTCGCGGCGCTTCTCGACCATCCCATCCACGTTTGCCAGAATCCGCAGGTACGCCGCGACGCTCACCGCAGCCAGCGCCAGCAGGACCGGCGTCGCCAGCCATTGTCTGCCGAAAACGGCGAAGGGAAGGAAGACGACCGCGCCCACGCCCAGGATCGCAAGCTGGACGAACATGCTCAGCATGGCGTTGCCCAGGGCTCCCCGCTCCGCTCGCATGCGCGTCAGATTCGCCCGGTAGGGCATGGTGATCGAAAGTGCATTCCCGGCGGCAAGACTCGCCGGAAGCGCAAACAGGATCCATGCCAGCGTCGCCGCGGCCACGCTCGGCGCCGGCCAGCCAAACCGGAATACGATCATCCCGCCGATCAGTGCCGCCTCGATCGCGAACAGCGCTGCATGCAGCGCATTCTTGCCCAATATCACCGTGTGCGTCGGCGTCGGGGAAAGAAAGTAGAACTGGATTCCCTCGCCCTCTCCGCCAAGATTGTTGTAGACCAGCCGTATCAGCCCAACAAACGCCCACATCAGCCCCAGCGGCAGCGCATATTCCAGCTTGATGCTGGAAAAAGGTCCCCCGCGGTAGGCGCTGCTGAACAGAAATACCATCACCAGCGGCGCGGCCAGCGCGTACATCATCGGCCCGCTGCGCAGCACGTAGCGCAGATCCTTTTCGAACACCGCCGCCAGCGGACCGGAGAAGTCCAGCAACGCGCGTCCGGTCGTGCGCTCTTTGCCCCGCGATTCCTGGCGCGGAGCTTCGCTCAGATTCTCTCCTTGGCTTTCCGCGCGGAGGCGCACGACGAGCACGCCTCCGGCGCCCAGCATCCAGAGCAGAAGCCACCCGATCGATGCCGCGCCCGCGACGCGGTCGTTCACGCGTGCCTGCAGCACAGACGCGCTCGCCAGCCCAGGCGGGAGGGCCCGCTGCAGTTCCACGGTTTCGTCCGAAACGCGGGTCAGAGTAACCTGATTTAGCCCGAACGGCAGCCTGCGTTTGTAGTGGTGGAACGCCGGATTCAGCAGCTGCGCGGCCAGCGCCACGAACAGGAACACCACCGTGAGAATCTCGCGCGTGCGCCGCTGCGCCATCCACCGCTCGACCCAGGCCAGAATCGCGCGGGAAAGCAGCAGATTGAACAGCGCAAAAATG
>JASHRH010000260.1 GCA_030037475.1 Acidobacteriaceae bacterium | reverse complement strand
CCTCCATCGCGTCCGCACGTATGCCGTCGAAGTCGCCCGTGACCTGGGTCTCAGCGAGGAGGAAATGGATGCGCTTCGCGCCGCCGCCCTGCTGCACGACATCGGCAAGCTGGCCGTGCCCGACCACATCATCAACAAACCCGGCCGCCTGACTCCCGAAGAATTCGAGAAGATGAAAATCCATCCCGTCGTCGGCGCGGAAATCCTGGAGAAGGTCGCCTTCCCCTATCCTGTGGCGCCCATCGTTCGCTCCCACCACGAGAAATGGAATGGACAGGGCTACCCCGACGGGCTCGCCGGCGAAAATATCCCGATTGGCGCGCGTATCCTCGCAGCGGTGGACTGCCTGGATTCTCTCGCTTCCGATCGCCAGTATCGCAAAGCCCTGCCCCTGGATGAGGCGATGAAAAAGGTTGCCGAGGAAGCCGGTACCTCCTACGACCCGCGCGTCATCGCGGTCCTCCAGCGCCGCTACCTCGAGCTGGAGGCCCTTGCCGTCCGCAGCATCGAGGAGAAATCGATCGACGCCCTCTCTCTCAATTCCCAGCCTGGACGAGCCGTCTCGCCGGCCGCCGGCTTTCAGATGGATCCCGTCGCTTCCCGCGGCACTCCCAGGGATTTCCTGTCCTCCATCGCCTCAGCTCGCCAGGAGGCGCATACACTCTTCGAGATCAGCCAGGATCTCGGCAACTCCCTCAGTCTCGACGAAACTCTCTCCCTGGCCGCCATCCGTCTGCGCAAGCTCGTCCCCTACGACACCATCGTCGTTTATATCCGCAAAGGCGAACACCTTTCCCCCGAGTTCGTCAGCGGCGACAACTCCCGGCTGTTTACATCCCTGTCGATTCCCATGGGCACTGGCCTCTGCGGCTGGGTAGCTCAGAACGCGCGGCCCATCGTCAACGGCAATCCTATGGTGGAGAGGGGCTTTCACTGCGACTCCTCCAATCCCGCCGAGCCTCGCTCTGCCCTCGCCGTCCCCCTGGAGAGCGTCAACGGCCTGGTGGGAGTTCTGGCCCTCTACCGTTCCGACCCGGACGCCTTCAACGGCGAGCATCTGCGCATTCTCCAGGTCATCACCTCCCGCGTTGCCCTCTTCATCGAGAACGCTCTCAGGTATCGCGAAGCGGAAAGTTCCGCGACGATCGACTATCTCACCGGCCTGGCTAACGCCCGGGCGCTCTCCATGCACCTGGAACAGGAACTCGCCCGCTGCCACCGGGAAAATTCCATCCTGGCAGCTATGGTCTGCGATCTCGATGGCTTCAAGCAGATCAACGACCGCTACGGTCATCTGGCTGGAGACAAGGTCCTGAAGCTCTTTGCGGCTATGTTGCGTGACGCATGCCGGGAATATGACTACGTTGCCCGCATGGGCGGCGACGAGTTTGTCGTGATTGCGCCCGGTATGACCGAACCCGCCAGCAGGGAACGTGCCGTTCTGTTCAGTTCCCTCGTCCAGCAGGCGGGCCGCGAGGTTTGCGGCCGCGATTTCCTCTCCATCAGCGTGGGCGTGGCCTTTTACCCCCAGGACGGCACCGAAAGCGAGGATCTGCTGGCCGAAGCCGACCGCCGCATGTACGCGGCCAAGCAGCTGCATTACGAAAACATCGCCCGCATCCACAAAACGAGTCCGCACTCCGCCGATCTCACTTCCATTCAGTAGAAATCCATAGCGAAATCGAGCCTTATGCCGATGAGCCCATGGGGACCCTGTCGTTAGGGCCGGATCCGCGTCCCATGATCTCCCTCCTCAAATTTGCGGCTCGCATTCTGGTCATCCTCACCCTCGGCGGCTTCCTCGGAGCCACGCTCGTCCGCCTTGCTCCCGGCTACGGCGTTGACCAGGAGGAACTGGACTTCCGCCTCAGCAGCTCCAGCATCCAGTTCCTCCGTCAGGCGGATAGTCCCAATGTCAGCCTTTTCACCTTCTATGCCCGCTACATGCTGGGCCTGTTGCACGGAAATCTTGGCTATTCCCGCAATCTCCAGGAGCCGGTGCGGCAATTGCTGGCCGAGCGCCTGCCCGAGACCCTCAAATCCGTCACTCTCGCGCTGGTTCTTGGCTGGATGGCCGGACTCAGCCTGGCCATGGCTGCTGCCCTGGCCCGCAACGGGCTTCTCTCTGCCGCAGCCAGCCTGCTGGCCAGCATCATGCTCTGCATTCCGGCCGCGGTGCTGGCGCTGCTCTTTGTCGACGCGCAGCTTCCTGGACGTCTGGTGCTGGCGCTGATCGTCTTTCCCAAAATCTTCCAGTACGCGCGCAGTCTCCTCAACCGCAGCGTCGCGCTTCCGCATGTGCTGCTGGCCCACGCCAGGGGCGCGGGAGGACTGCGCATCCTCCTGTGCCACGCTCTGCCGGTCGCGGGTCCGCAGCTCCTTGCTCTGGCCGGAGTCTCGGTCAGCATGGCTTTCGCCGCGGCCATTCCCGTTGAAGCGCTCTGCGATCTTCCCGGCATCGGCCAGTTGGCCTGGCAGGCCGCGCTCGGCCGCGATCTCGTGGTGCTCGTTAACCTCACCATGATCGTCACTCTCGTTACAGTGCTTGCCAATTCCGCCGCCGAACTGGCATCGCGCGCCTCCCGCGGGGGTGAAACATGAAATTGTTTCGCGCCGCGGCGATCGCCTTTCTGCTCGTAGTCTGCCTTGCCGGTCTGCTGGCGAATGTTGTGGCTCCGGCTTCCTGCGCCCGGCAGTTCCGCGAGCAGCCGGATGCGCCTCCTTCCCACGCTCACTGGCTCGGCACCGACGATCTCGGCCGCGATCGCTTCTCCCGTCTGCTCTATGGCACGCGCGTATCGCTCTTCCTGGCTCCTGCGGCCGCTGCGCTGGCCGGCGTGCTCGCGGCGCTCATCGGAGGCGTAGCCGGCTTAGCCGGTGGATGGATCGAGAGCTGCCTCATGGCCGCCACCGATCTTTTCCTCTCCATGCCCTGGCTTTTTCTCCTGGTCACCGTCCGTGCGCTTCTGCCTCTTGACGTTTCCCCCTGGGCCTCGGTCACCATCACCTTCGCTCTTCTCGGCTGCCTCGGCTGGGCTGCCGCCGCCCGCGTCGTTTGCGCCGATGTCCGTACACTATGGAGCTCGGACGCCCTCCTGCTGGGGCACGCCTCCGGCAGCAGCGGCCTGCACCTGCTCCGCTGGCACATCGTCCCCCGCCTGAAGCCGGTGCTTTGGGCACAGTTCTGGATTTCCATCCCGGTTTTCATCCTCAGCGAGGCCAATCTCAGCATCCTCGGACTCGGCGTCGCCGAACCTCTTCCTTCCTGGGGCAGTCTCCTGAGCGAGCTGGAGAGCTTTCCCGTCTTCACCACGCAACCCTGGCAACTCGCTCCGCTGTTTCTGCTGGTCGCTACGGTGAGTTGCTTCCACCTTGCCCTGCAAAATCAGGAGTCCTGGGCATGAAACCGAGCTTCCTTCGTTTTCTTTGCGTCCTGTTCCTTGTCCCCCTGGCAGCGAGAGCGCAGTCCGCCGGCCATCCCGCCAATCAGCTTCGCTTCTGCATCACCTCGCAGCCGAAGACCTTCGATCCCCAGCTGGTGACTGACGATGCATCGGAGACTATCCGCTATCTCACCGGCGGCGTCCTGGTGCGCCTGAACCGCTCCACGCAGCAACTCGAACCGGCGCTTGCGACCTCATGGCAGGTGGACCGCAGCGGCAGAACCATCCGCTTCGTCCTGCGCCACGATATCTATTTCTCCGACGGCACTCCTTTTTCCGCCGCCGATGTCGCCTGGACCATGCAGCGCCTGATGAATCCCGCGCTCCATTCCCCTGCCGGCGACGCCTTCCGCTCCGGCGAAGGCCGAGTCGTCACTCAGGTCATCGGCAAGGACCGCATCGCTGTCACCTTCCCCCGACCGGTCGTCGGCCTCGCCAGGCTCTTCGATCAGGTGGCGATCATGTCCGCCAGCTCGCCCCACGGCGGAATGGCCGTTCTGGGGCCGTACTGCCTGGCCAAAAACAAAGCCGGCTCCTGGCTGCTGCTCAAACGCAATCCGCATTACTGGAAACGCGACACCGCCGGCCATCCGCTGCCGTACATCGACTCCGTCCGCATCGATGTCGAGCCGAACCGCGATATCGAAGTGCTCCGCTTTCTCCACGGCGACATCGACTTCATCAATTCCGTCGATGCCATGGATTACGATCGTCTGAAGGCGCGCGCGCCGTCCACCGCGATCGATGCGGGACCATCGCTCGACTCCGAGCAGGTCTGGTTCAACCAGGTGCCGGGAGCTCCGCTGCCTGCGTACAAGAAAGCCTGGTTCGCTTCCACCGATTTTCGCCGCGCCATCTCTGAATCCATCGACCGGCAAGCTCTGGCCCGCGTCGTCTTTCGTGGCCATGCTCATCCCGCGATCAGCTGGATCTCTCCCGCCGACAAGTATTGGTTCAACGCGCGGCTCTCGCCGCACCCCTTCGATCCACATGGCGCCCTCCGCCTGCTCGCCCAGGACGGTTTTCAGTTGCGCAACGGCGCGCTGTACGACCGCGGCGGACACGTCGTCGAATTTTCGGTCATCACCAACGCTGGGAACCTCTATCGCGAGCAGATGGCGACCATGATCCAGCAGGACCTCGCCGGCATCGGCATCCGTCTGCGCATCGTTACTCTCGATTTCGCCTCGCTCATCGAGCGCATCACCCGTACCTTCGATTACGAGGCATGCCTGCTGGGTTTGGTGAATGACGAGCTCGATCCCGACGCGCAGATGAACGTCTGGCTCAGCTCTGCCGAGAATCACCAGTGGAATCCCAGCCAGAAAACGCCCGCTACCTCCTGGGAGGCCGAGATCGACCGGCTCATGCGCGCCCAGGCCTCGACCTCCGACCTCAGCAGGAGGAAAGCCGAGGTCGATCGTGTTCAGGAGATCGTCTTTGAGCAGGAGCCATTTATCTACCTGGTCAATAAAGACGCGCTCTCTGCCGTCTCAACCCGCCTGCGCAACGTTCGCCCCAGCGTGCTGCGCCCGCAGATCTACTGGAACATCGATGAACTGTGGCTCGACGCTTCCGGAGGAGGGAAGCGCTGATGGACGCAGAGCCGCTCCTCTCGCTTCGCCTGCGCGCCGGCTACCCGGGCAGGGAAGCCGTGCTCCGCGACGTAACGCTCGAGATTCGCCGCGGTGAGATCCTGGGCCTCGTTGGGCAAAGCGGCTGTGGCAAGAGCACGCTCGCGCTCGCTATTCTCCGCCTGCTGCATCTGAAGCGCGGCCGCGCCGAAGGATCGATCCTTTTCAATGGCCGCGATCTCATGACGTTAAAGGAGCGCGCGATGCGCTCCATCCGCGGCTGCCAGATCGGCTTGGTCCTGCAGAGCCCCACGGCCTCGCTCAATCCTGCTCTGCGCATCGGCCGCCAGCTCCGGGAAGCCTGGACCATCCATCGCCGATCCACACGGGACGAGTGCCGCCACGCTTTGCTCGGCACCCTCCGCAGCGTCAGTCTTCCCGCCGACGAGAAGTTCCTCCGCCGCTATCCCGCCGAACTCAGCGTCGGCCAGGCCCAGCGCGTCGTCATTGCCATGGCCGTGCTCCACCGTCCCCCGCTGCTGATCGCCGACGAGCCTACCAGCGCGCTCGATATGATCACGCAGTCGGAAATCCTTAACCTGTTTGCCACGCTCAGCCGCAGTCTCGGCATCGGGATTCTCTACATCTCGCACGACCTGCTCTCAGTTGCCGCCATCAGCCAGCGCGTCGCCGTCCTCGATCAGGGGCAGATCGTCGAATGCCGCGATACGGCCGACCTCTTTTCCCGTCCCCAGCACCCTTACACGCGCCAGTTGCTCGCCTCTGTTCCTGCCGTTCCGCGTTTTCCTGGCGAATCCGCGAATCTGCCGCCCCTCCGGTCTCCGGCTGGCCAGGAATTCCTCATCGAAGCCTGAGATATCGCTCTAGTCCGGTCCCGATCCGTTTCTGTGCCGCATTTTGGGATGAGCCTTGAAGAAGATCTCCTGCTCCGCCGCAAGCTGCTTCGCATCCCGACAGGCGCTCTGCGCGGAATCCATCGCCGTATCCACCGCGAAATCGTTATTCGCTTCCTTCGGCAGCGCATGCAGCGCATCCGGCCACTTCGCGCTGGCCTCCACGACTGCTTTCAGCGCCTTGCGAATATCGGCATGGCTGGAGTCGTAGGTATCCATGTTGTCCTGCATCTCGTCGCAGAGCCGCGTGAACTCCTGCAGCTTGTCGCTGATCTGCGTCATCCGGTGATTGGCGTCGGCATCGACCGTGAGCTGCTTCAGCGAATCGATCCGCTCCTGAACAAACTTCAGGAACAGCTTGATGCGCACATTGGGATAGATATTGCTGTCCCGAATCTGCTGGACCTCGTCCGGGCTCAGCGCTCCGCTTTGGTCCTGCGCCCACGCGCGCGGAACGAGCCCGGCCAGCAGCAGCGGAATCAGCAAACAGGCAATTCTGCGTGGCATGGGCAACCCCTCCCCATCACATCCATCTTCGATGCCGCCAAGCGCAGAATGCAAGCCTCGCGTGCTCTGAAGGTCTCGCCGGAGCCGCATTTCGCTGTGCTATATTGAGGAAGGCTTCGTCGTGAAGTGTGGCCGTTTCCCGCCTGCTTCACGCGCTGCTCTCCCGCCTTCCATCCATGGACGCGTAGCTCAATTGGCAGAGCATTCGACTCTTAATCGACAGGTTGCAGGTTCGATTCCTGCCGCGTCCACCATCTCCTGATCCGGCCTCAACGCCTGATCGTGCATCGCCGCCCATGCGTCTGTGGTCCGCCGCGACGGGCGTAGATTGATCATTTCGCCCGGCCCTTCCTGGCAAGCCGTGATAAAAGTCACTGTGCGGTCCAGCATCGCAATCCAACATGGTAAGGAATGGCTCAATTGGTTTCCATCGACAGGCCGGATTCAGAGGCACAGCGCATCGCAGGTGAGCGCCGCAGCCAGCATCTCGTCACGGCGTTTGTCATCACCGGCCTGCTGTTCATGCTGTTGCCCGGAACCTTCCTCGGCGTGTGGAACTTGTTGAACATCACCCAGGAACATGGGCCCGCCTCAATCTCCCAGGCCTGGCTTCAGGCGCACGGGCAGGCGCAGATTTTCGGCTGGATCGGCTCCTTCATCCTCGGCATCGGCTTCTACTCCCTCACGAAGATGCAGAGCACGAGGTCGTTTCCGGCGCGGGCCGCGTGGACCTCCTGGGTACTGTGGTCTGCGGGCGTGCTGCTGCGCTGGCTGGGCGGCGTAACCGGCGACGCGTGGAGGATCGTCCTCCCGCTCTCCGCCCTTCTGCAACTCGCCGCATTTGTCTTGTTCTTCCTTTCGGTGCGCAGGCATCGTCCTGAGTCAGGAGCGGCAAAGCTCGAAGCCTGGGCCCGGATCGTCATCGCATCCACCGTCGTCTTTCTCGTTGGTCTGGTCATGAACGCCATCCTGCTGTTCCACCAGGCCGTGGTCGCCGGCACCCCCGAGCTGCCCCACGTCCTCGACCAGCAGTTTGTCACGCTCGCCGTATGGGGCATTCTCGTCCCCACCATCTGGGGGTTCAATGCGCGATGGCTGCCGGTCTTCCTGGGCCTTCCCAAACCCTCCGCGCGCACGCTCTACGCGGCCTGCAATCTCAGCCTCATTGGCATCGTCGCCACCTGCCTCTCCTGGCTGCCGGTCGCCATGGTTGCCTTTTTCATCTCCGCATGGCTGGCGGTCGATGCGCTGCACGTCTGGAAACCCGCCATCCACCCGCCCAAAGTCGTGAATGTCGATCCGCGCTTCCCGTGGTTTGTGCGCTTCACCTATGTCTGGCTGGTCATTGGAACCGTGCTCGGCATGCTCGCCGTCATCTGGGACACCTCCGGCGGAATTTGGGGCGCCAGCCGCCACGCGGTCACCGTTGGATTTGTCGCCGCCATGGTCTTCGCCATCGGCCAGCGCATTCTGCCGGCCTTCTGCGGCATGCGCATTCTCTGGAGCACGCGGCTCATGTTCTGGTCGCTCGTCCTGCTCTTCGCCGGATGCTTCCTGCGCGTTCTCTCTGAGCCCCTGGCGTATCAGCACCTCTGGGCCCCCGCCTGGAAGATCCTGCCCGTCTCCGCGGTCATCGAGCTGACGGCGGTGACGCTTTTTGCCGTAAATTTGGGAATGACACTGGCGCAGCCGCCCGCGCATCTGCGGAATCGGCTCGCCTCCGCGGCTCCTGAATAACACGCCTCCACGATGGTGCGCTCGCAGATCCAATTCTCGCGGACCTCGAAACGCAGCCGGCCACTGCGTCCCATTCTGACGGTGGGCCATTCAACGCGGCCGATCGACGATTTCCTTGCGCTCCTGGCAGCGCATAAGGTCAAGCAGCTGGTGGACGTGCGAACGATCCCGCGCTCCCGGCACAATCCCCAGTTCAGCAGCGATCGGCTGGCGCACTCGCTTTCGGAAGCAGGCATCCGCTACGTCCATATGGCCGAACTGGGCGGGCTGCGGCATGCACGCCGGGATTCCGTCAACACCGCCTGGCGCAACCTCAGCTTCCGTGGATACGCCGACTACATGCAGACACCCGAATTTGCGAACGTCCTCGACAAGCTTATCCGGCTCGCGCAGAAGCGGCGGACAGCGATCATGTGCGCGGAAGCGGTTCCCTGGCGCTGCCACCGCTCGCTGATCGCCGATGCGTTGCTGGTTCGCGGCATTCCGGCAGAAGAGATTGTCAGCCGCACGACTCTCCGCGCCCATACGCTTACTCCGTGGGCACATGTCGAGCAGGGCCTGCTCAGCTATCCGGCCGCTCAGAATCCCGGCGATGCGGCAGAAGACCGCCCGGAAGCCGTGACCGCACCCCGAAAAAAAGTCCGTCGATAACGCCCCGCCTTACTGACCTGCAACCTGCTTTTCCGGTGTCGAAGCGATCATCGGCGCCGGTTTCACGATCACCGTCCCCTTCATACCGGCCCATTCGTGCAAAGTACACACGTAGTGATAGACCCCGGGTCTGTCGAACACCCAGGAGAAACCCGAGTCTGGTTGCAGCAGATGAGAAGCAAACGGAGCTGTCCCGGAGGGACGGCTTACATCCAGCGTTGCGCTAACCTTCGCCGGATCATTGACAACGTTGTGGTACATCGTCGAGGTGTTTTTCCACACCACCTGCTCGCCGGCGGTGATCGTCACCGTGGCCGGAGTGAACCACATCGTTCCCATCGTCACTGTGGCGCCGACGGGAGCTGTCGGTGGTGCCAGCGCCTTCGTCAGGTCAGCCACGGATATTGGCGCGGCACAACTGGGCGTCAGCGAGTCTACGTCGTCAACGACAAAGGAAGGAATGCGAGGATCTTCCTGAGCGACCACGCTGCCGGGATGGCCGGTCACGTGAACCAAATGATCGAAGTTCGCCTCGAACTGGAATGGCTGAGCTTCCAGCCGAATGATCTTCCGCGAATGATAGACGCGCAGCATCACCCTTCCATCACCGAGCTCCGTCAGACATCCGACAAGGCTGCTGGGCGAATCAATGGCCGTCTTTAAAGAGAAAGCCGGAGCTTTCGATTCCTCCGCGGAAGCGGGGCTCGTTGCCGAGGCAGTCATATCCATCGCGGCCCCCGGTGAGATGCCATTCTCCGCCGATGTGACGGCGATCATTGCGGGCGTTTCGGTTGCAGCCTTCGTGTCTGCCACTGTGATCCCATCAGGAGCCGGCGTACCCGCCGGAACGGGCGTCGGTCCGGCATGGATCAGTGCCGTGTTTTCCGGTCCTTTGACCTCCAGGACAGCCAGCAGCCCCTTCTCCATCCGAGAGATCGCGTGGTCCATCATGCTGAACTTCCCGGGTATTTCCGCTTTCAGCTCCAGAATTGCCGCGCCTCCTGGTGGCACGGTGGTGGTCTGGACTCCGGCCAGCGGAGGCGTCAGGAGCGACCCGAGTGCATAGACCTTCGTGAAGATCTCGCCGATCATGTGCTCGGAAGCGGTTGCGTTCGGCCCCGCATTCCCGAAGAAGATACGCACGGTCTCCCCCACATTGGCCTGCAAAGGAAACTCGCTGCTCAGCGCGTTCACCGAGCCGTTGTAGACAAAGTACTCAGGGTTTTCCTGCATCAGGTTCGACCCGCTGAATTGCTGCAGGCCTGATTTGCCTTTGGGCGCCGTGGTATAGATTTCCCCTTGCATGACGTAGTACTCGTGATCCACGCGAGGCAGGCCACCCGGAGGCTCGACCAGAATCAGGCCGTACATCCCGTTCGCCATGTGCTCGGCCACCATCGGCGTGCCGCAGTGATAGACAAATAAGCCGGGAGTCGTTGCCTGAAAGGAAAATGTCTTCGACCCTCCGGGTAGAACCTGGGAAAGCACCGCGCCTCCGCCAGGGCCCAGCACCGCGTGCAAATCGATCGAGTGCACCATGGTGTCGTTCTTGTCATTGTTCAGCGTCAGCACCACCGTGTCGCCCTGCCGAACGCGGATGAACGGCCCCGGTACCTTGCCGTTGAACGTCCAGTAGCGATAGGTCGTCCCGCTGGTCGAATCCAGCACTCCCACGACCTCTCTGGCCGTGAGCGTCACATGAACCACGCCCGGCGCGCGGTCGCCCACCGGCGGCGGCAGATCGGAAGGGTCGCGCGCAATGTCGGCTGCTTTGGGCTGCGATAACTGGCTCGATGGGCGAACCACAGCCCCGGAACAGGTTGTGGTTCCTGCCAATGCGAAGAATGATGTAAGAACCAATAAGACAAGCCCACGTCTGTTGTTGGCTTCCATGACTCGCCTCCCGCTTCTTCTTCAGCTAACCGCGGTCAGAAGCGTGAGGCAGCGACTAAAGTCACACCGGCTTGTTTTCCCGCCGAGATTGTCTGCGCACGAACTCCAACTCTATTGCGGCCTTACCGGGAGGATCGCCTGGCGCGTGTCCGCGCCGCCTTCTGCGCAGCAGCTTTCCGTCTGGCCGGCCCTTTCGTCCGGACAGCCTTCTTCGCCGCGGCGTGACGACTGCTCGACGTCCGCTTCTTCGCGGCCCTCTTTGTCTGCCGCGAAAGTGCCTCGTGCGAGGCTGTGGATTTGGGCTCACGGCGCATAGCCTTCTCGCGCGCCTGCGATCGGCGGGATTTCTTGGCGGCGGACCTGCGGGAATGAGCGGACTGGCCTTTCTCGTAATCGTGTTCCGCCGCCCGGCGAGTCGATGCGGAACCGCCCTTGGGCGGCTTCAGAGGCACTCCCGCGCGCCGCGCTTTGCTGAGCCCGATGGCGATCGCCTGCTGCGGCGACCGGGCTCCATGCTTGCCCTCGCGAACATGCTCGATTTCCTCGTGGACGAATTCGCCTGCTGCGGTTGAGGGCGATTTGCCCTCACGTAGATCTTCCTGGGCCCGCTCCATCGGTTCTTTTTCCGGCATCGCATGACTCCTCTCTGCGGAGTGGGATGTGCCCGCTGCCTTCGGGGTTCGCCGCAACTGCGCGCCGGTTCGTTCGCGAAGCTTCAGAAATGGGTGCTGCGTTGGACGGAATGTTGCTGAAGGTGGTGAGATGGAAGTGAGGAACCCCCATTCGCACCGCACCCATCGCCATGGCTGTTTGTGCCTTAATGCTCGCTGGCACGCTCACTGCGGCAGCGCAGCTGCCGGACGCGCCTCAGTGCCGCCTCAGCCATCTGCCCGTCTGCGCTCGGCTCGTCGCTCAGGACGAAGCCGGCATCGTCGCCAGCCCGCTCCGCGCCACGGCGCCGAATCTCCTCTGGATTCTCCCCTTCGGCACGGCCATCGGCGTCGCCGTGCACTACGACACGCAGGCCATTCAGGATCTCGGCGTTCACCCCAATCGCGAAAATGACTTCGATAAGTTCTCCACATGGGGCGGCCTCTATCTGCCCTTTGGCGCTTCCGCCGCAGGCTATTTTGCCGGCTCCGTCCGCCACAATGATTACCTGACGGAAACCGCCGTTCTCTCCGCGGAGGCGATGGCCGACGCCGGGATTCTCGACGAAGGTCTGAAGTACGCCCTGGACCGCGAGAACCCGCGGCTCGATAACGCACGCGGCGGCCTCTGGCCCGACGGCCCCAAAGGCTGGCCCAACAGCCCTTCCATGCCGTCAGAACATGCGATGAATTCCTGGGCCTTCGCGCATGTGGTCGCTGGACAGTACAGCGGCATCGCGACAAAGGCCGTCGTTTATGGCCTGGCCACTACCGTTTCCGTTTCGCGTGTCGTCGCCCGCCGACATTTTCCCTCCGACGTAGTGGTCGGCAGCACCCTCGGCTGGCTTGTCGGCGGCTACGTCCTGCACCACCACTCCCTCGAGCATGGAAGCCTGGTGAATCTGTCCGAAGTCCACACGCCCCTGGGCAACGGCCTGGAGCTGCGTCTGAACCTCTCCCGCCCGCGCCAGGCTTTTCGCTAACTCGCTAACTGGCTAATCCGCTAACTCGCTAACCGCTCCACCCCTGACCGCCCCATCCCTGGACCTTCCCTGAATCTCGATATACACGTTTACCAGGCTCAGCGCCGCCGGCGTCACTCCGGGAATGCGGCTCGCCTGACCCAGCGTCGCTGGCCGCACCCGCGTGAGCTTCTCCTGCATCTCCCGCGACAGCCCGCTCACCAGTGTGTAGTCGAACCAATGCGGAATCCCGCGCTCCTCGGCCTTTTTCAGCTTGTCGATGGCCTTCTTCTGCTGATCGAGATAGCCGGCATACTTGATCTCTGTCTCCACCGACTTCAGTTCGTTCCGCACCTGCGCGGGCAGATGCGCCGGCTCAGCCGCCGATTCCGCCAGCCATGGCGCGAAGATCGGATCCCGCAGTTGCTCGCGCAGCGCTGGCCACAGCGACTCAATCGTCACTTCCGGCCGCCGCAGCATCTGCGCCCAGGACTGCCCCTTCGGCCACGTATCCTCATTTCGGCCGGAATCTCGTGCGCGAAGCGCGCCTTCGCCCGGACGGCCAGTCCCCAGCACCTTCTCCAGCGCCGTCGCGCGCGCCTGTTTCGCCTCATGCTCCGCCCAGGCGCCGTCGCCGATCAACCCTAATTTGCGTCCGTAAGGCGTCAGCCTCCGGTCCGCGTTGTCGATCCGCAGATGCAGCCGGAACTCCGCCCGCGAGGTGAACATCCGGTACGGTTCGTTCGTCCCCTTCGAAATCAAATCGTCGATCAGGATTCCCGTGTACGCCTCCGTGCGGTCCAGCGTAAACGGCCCATCGCCCTTCACTGCCAGCGCCGCGTTAATGCCGGCCATGATGCCCTGACACGCCGCCTCTTCATAGCCCGATGTCCCGTTGATCTGCCCTGCCAGGTAGAGTCCCTCGAACTTCTTCACCCGCAGCGACCGGTCCAGTTCCGTCGGATCGATAGCGTCATATTCGATGGCATAACCCGGCCGCAGCATCTCGGCATTCTCTAGTCCCGGAATCGACCGCACGATCTGCCACTGCACCTCCATCGGCAGCGAGGTCGACATCCCGTTCACGTACACTTCATGCGTGTTCAGTCCCTCCGGCTCCAGAAAGAACTGGTGCTGCTCCTTGTCCGGAAACTTCACCACCTTATCTTCGATCGACGGACAATACCTTGGCCCGATTGCCTGAATTTGCCCCGAATACATCGGCGACCGGTGCACGTTCTCGCGGATGATGCGCAGCGTCTCCGGCGTCGTGAACGCGATGTGGCAGGATACCTGCCGCTGCGGAATCGTTTTCGTCCGGAAGCTGAACGGCGTGGGATCCGTGTCCCCAGGCTGCTCCGCAAACCGGTTCCAGTCGATCGTCCGCCCATCCAGCCGTGGCGGCGTGCCTGTCTTCAGCCGGCATTCCCGCAGTCCCAGCCGCTTCAGCGCCTCGCCCAGCAGAACTGACGGAGGCTCGCCGCTGCGTCCCGCCGGATAATGCTCCTCGCCGCAGTGAATCAGTCCATTGAGGAACGTCCCCGTCGTGATCACCGTTGCCCCGGCCAGAATCGTCCGCCCATCCCGCAGCTTCACGCCCAGAACTCGCGGCCGATCTTCCTGATCGCTGATCCCTGAGCGCTGATCGCTCGCTGAGCTCTGAGCTCTGCGCTCTGAGTTCTGAACCACGTCCACCACTTCCGCCTGCTTGATGAACAGATTCGCCTGCGACTCCAGCACTTCGCGCATCTTCACGCGGTACTGCTGCTTATCGCACTGCGCGCGGGGCGACCACACCGCCGGGCCGCGCGAGGTATTCAGCAACCGGAACTGGATGCCCACCGCATCGGCCACCTCGCCCATCACGCCGCCCAGCGCATCCACCTCGCGCACCAGGTGGCCCTTGGCGATGCCGCCGATCGCCGGATTGCAGCTCATCTGCGCGATCAGATCCAGGTTCAGCGTGAACAGCGCCGTACGCAGTCCCATGCGGGCCGCGGCCATGGCCGCCTCGCATCCGGCATGTCCGGCGCCGACCACAACGACGTCGTATTGTTCGGTAAAAGGCATTCCGGGGACACTTCTATTTTACCGGCGCCCCGCTGGTCTCCAAAGAAAACGCGGCGGCCGAAGACCCAGGGTCCCCGGCGCGCCGCGCGTTTCAGCAGGTGTGTGATCCTACCAGATGAACTTCGTCGAGATTTCGAGCTCCCGCGGCGTGTAGAGAAAACCGCTGTTGTTCGAACTGGTGGGGATTTGGTATGTGTTGTTCGACGGATTGGAAGCGCCCTGTCCCTGGTAAGTGGCCGTGGTTCCGTTCAGCTTGTAGGCGGTGGTTCCCAGGCCGTCGATGTTCTGGTGATTGGCCACGTTGAAGGCATTTGCCATCAGCTCCAGCTGGTAGCGCTCGGTGAACGGAATCGTCTTCTCGACGCGGACATCGTCGACGAGGCGGCGCGGATAGCGCTCCGTGTTGGGACCAATCATGGGAATCATCGTCGAGCCGGATCCTCCGTTCCAGTCGCTGAGGATGCCGGCACTGAAGAAGCCGCTGACACCTACGGTATACGGCAGCCCGTTCTGCATCTGGAAGGTGTCGTCGAGGCTCCAGTGATTGGTCACATATTTCAACCAGTTGCTGGTGGAGAGGTTCGGGGCGGAATACAGCGCGTACGCCACAAAACGGTTGGGAACGTTGTAGCTGGAATTGCCGTAGTTCACGCGCGCATCGCCATAAGGATCGAACCAATTGTTGGTCGCAGTGCTGGCGGTGTCGCTGTTTTGGCCGTAATCCAGCGCGTGCGACCACGTGTAGTTGGCATCGAACTGGATGCTGTGCAGCGTCTGGTTCTGGATCTCAGCAACGAATCCGTTGTAATTGGAATTGATGTTGCTGATCATGTCGGTGATCTGCTGATAGTTGGTGGCTACCGAGCCGAACAGTCCGGTATTGCCGTAGGCGGTGAATTGAGGAACGGAATAGGTGGTTCCTGACGGCCCGAGTGGACCTTTCCCCGATGCGTCCGAAATGGTGACGGTGATCGGAGTCTCCACAGGATCGAGATTGACATCGAGGAAGTTGGGCAGCCTGCGGCCGAGCGCTCCCAGATAGCTGGCCGAAATCACCGTCCCGTGGCCGATGCCCTGCTGCAGCACCAGATCGAATTCCTGCACTTCCGGGCTTTTCAGATTGGAATCCAGGAAGTTGGAGCTGGGTTTGGCGGCGGCGGCGCCTGCGCCGGTTTCGATGTTGGAATACTGGGGTGCGCCGCTGGTCGTGTTCTTGTAGGTCGTGGTGTACTGGCCGGCAGGACTGCCGGTGTTTAAGCGAATCTCCAGCAGCTCGCCGTTATTGAGGCGGCCGTAGTAGATTCCATAGCCGCCGCGCAGGACTGTGACGCCTTTTCCCGTCATGTCCCAGGAGAATCCGACGCGGGGGCCGAAATTCAGCTTGTCGCTGGGATTGTTTTGGAGCTGGGGATAGGGCTGCCAGCTACCCGTGGCAGTGGTCAGCGCCGGGTTCGGACCGGGCAGCAGCTCTTCGTCCCAGCGGAGGCCGAGCTCCAGCGTCAGGCGCGGCCGAGCCTTCCAGTTGTCCTGCGCGAAAGCTCCGGAGTCCAGCGTCGCGATGGCGTAAACGGGATTGCCGAACCCCTGATAGAAGTCCGCGTAACAGGGATACGTGCCCACAGCGCTGGTGCTGGAGGTCGCTGCGGAAGTGGCCGTGGAGTTGCAGGAGTTGGCCTTGCCGTTATTACGATTCAGCTGGTCATTGATGTAATTGCCAATATACGAATACGAGTAGTCGCCATTGCTCTCGTACGTGTTGTTCAACAGGTCGTAGTTGTGCAGCAGATCGCCGCCGAATTTCAGGCTGTGATTGCCGCGGTTCCAGTAAAGGATGTCGCCCGCCTGCCACTTGCGCTCGTCGGGATACGCCACGCGATAGGAGTAGTAGGGCGAACCGATGTTCATGCCTTCGGCGGTGTCCACGGAGACTTCGGGCACGTTGCCTGCCGATGGGCCAGTGCCCACAAGATTGGCCAGGGTATAGGGCGTATAGGGCTGCTGTCCTTCGTCATCCAGCTCGCGGCTGTACTGGTACAGGACTTCATTGCTCAGGTTCGCGGTCAGGATGCTGGTGAGTTTGGTCACGCCGTAATCCAGCTTCACAAAATCGTTGCCCCAGGTGTCGCGCCCGTAATCGTTGGTCGAGGAGGTTTGCACGCCACCGGGAGAATCCCAGCGCAGCCGGTGATAGAGGACAGAGAAGTGCTCCTTGTCGTTGATCTGCCAGTCCAGCTTCGGGGTATTGATCTCCTGATAGCCGAAGCGAGTCACCGAACCGAGATCCGAGTTCAGACCGGCGATACCGGCGTCATAGAGGCTGACTCCCTGGGCGTAGGTCACGCCCTGGCGAGCAGCGAGGGTGCAAGCCTGGCTATCCAGCGAAGCGTTGGTGTCTCCGCTCTGGCCGGATTCATATCCGGTTGTGGTGTTGCAGCTGCTTCCACTGGGCAGCGTCGCAGAGGGCAAAGCATAGAACGCGGACGCATTTTCGGGAATGGCTGTCCCCGGAAACACATGCGTATGCTGATCGTAGGTATAGATCCAGAACAGCTTGTTGTGGATCAGTGGACCGCCCGCGGTGAATCCGTATATCTTGCGGAGATCCTCCGGCTTGATGGGCGTGGACACATATGTGCCGGTACTTGCGTTCAGCACGGATTCCTTCGCGTAGTCGTTATAGGCGGCCCAGTTACTTTCCCGGTCCCAGAAATAGGCCTGGCCGTGGAACTTGTTGCTCCCGCTCTTGGTCACTGAAGTGATGACGCCGCCGGCCGCACGACCATACTCTGCGGAGTAGACGCCGGCGTTGACGGCAAATTCGCGGACAGCGCTGCCGGAAGTGGAATAGGCTTCGCGGGTACGCCCGCGCTCTTCAGCGAAGAAGGCCTGGTTGTCGTCGGCGCCATCGATTTCAACGTTATTCAGCAGGGTGCTGATGCCGCGCACGCTTACCAACCCGTAGCCGTTCGCGTCGGAGACCACCCCCGGCGTTTCCATCGCGAGGCTGGACCAGCGACGGTTATTGATGGGAATGGAATTCAACGCCAGCGGAGTCAGAGTGGTGCTGTCGTCCGGCGATTCCAGATTGAGGACCGGGTTCTGCTCGGTCACAACTACGGTGACTGATGCGCCCGCCACCGCCATATGCGGCTCGAGCGAGGTGAGCTGGCCCACCTGGACGACGACGTTGTCTGCCTCGTAATCCGTGAACCCTTTGGCCGAGATCCGCACCGTGTAGTTTCCGGGCTGCAGCAGCGGAGCCTTAAAGAAGCCGCTGCCGTCCGCCGTCACGCGGACGCTGGCGTTGGTAGCGACATTCCGGATGTTGACGGCGGCGCCGCCGACAACGGCTCCCGACTGATCGAAAACAGTGCCCGCGATGGCGCCCGCGGTGGTCGACTGCGCCCGCGCTGCCGGTGCGATCACGGCCAGCATCAGGGCAAGAAGAAACGCAGTTCCGGTAGATTTGTAACAAATTTTGCGCATAATGGCTCTCCTGAGAAGCTCAGGCCTGCATCTGGCCGCCTCGGCTGCGGAACGGCAGGCCGTATTTGTAACTCATACCGATACATGTTTCGAGCGGTTGCTGGATATTGCGGTGCCAGCGCGCGGCTGCGGCGCTTCTGACCCGCTTTGCGGTGATGGAATACGTCAGATACGCCAGGCTTTCGCGACGAGTTCCAACGTTTCACAATTTGATTAAGCTGTGATTACAGCACGAATTCTTCTCGTTGCCCATGGAAATCAACGCCGCGTTCCTGTGGAAAACGTGTCCAGGGTCATTCCACTCGAATTTGCATCCGCCGGACTGATTCTATCCATGAAAGAGAACAGGGCTGGCGCTCGGCCAGCCCCCCAGAGTGTTTCAGCTCTTGCTTCAGAACAGGAGATGCAGCGACATCTCGACCAGTCGCTGGCTCCCAATCGTGTTGGTCACCACGCCCAGCTTGTTGCTCTTGGCTCCCGGCACCGTGTACAACTCGTACGCGCAGTTCACCGACGATCCCTGGCACGTCGCATTAGTCGATGTTGGCGTGGTGACGCCGCCGGATGTTCCAGTCCCGTCAGCATTGGGAAATTTTGGCTGCACCTGATGTCCATTTCCGTTCCCATTCAGTTCGAAGAAATCCGGATTCAGCGTGATCTCGTTGTTGGGCACGTCGAAGCTCGGCGTGTTGGTCACGTTGAAGACCTCGAACTGGTAACGAAGCGTATACCGCTCCGTGAAATTCACGTCCTTCTGCAGGCTCATGTCGGCGCGCTTCTGGAAGGACTGCCGGAAGATATTCCGCTGTCCGCCGACAAAGTTGGTTTCGTACACGTCGCACAGCGGCCCGCCGCCGGGTCCCGCATTGCCGCCCGCCGTCGTTGTGTCGCATGCCGGTACGCCGTTGTCTCCCGGAGAAATCAGCGGAATATAGAAGTCGTCGGCGTTCAGCGCCGGATAGTAGACCGGTGTCGCGAGTCCGTTGGCGCCCGGCTGCGCGTAGGTGTACGCCCCGGAATGGCCCGTTCTCACCGATTTTGGCGATAATCCCGGCTTGATCGGGAGCACCGGATTCGACAGCTCGATATTGCCGCCGAAATACTCACTGCCCACTGAACCGGAATAGTCGTAGATGCTGTACGGCTCGCCGCTCTCCAGCGTCGTGATGCCCAGCAGCGCCCACCCGTTCGTGACTTTACTCAGCCAGTTGCTGTGATTCTTCACCACATCCGGCAGGGTCAGCAGGTAGTTAAAGGTCAGCATGTTCGTCTCGTCGAAATCCGCGTCCGCGTACGATTCCCGCAGATTGTCCGGATTGTCACCCGTGAAGAACAGACCGAGGTCGCTCTGCTCGTCCAGCGTATGCGACCAGGTGTACGAAGCGCCCAGCTGGATATCGTGCGACATCCGTTTGGTCAGTTGCGCCTGGAGCGCATCGTAGGAGGAAATCCCCACCGTCTCGAATGACGCGGAGTTGGGATCGTATCCGATGTAGGGAACGCGCAGATCCACGTTGCCGCCGCTGAAGGTGTCATAGGGCTCGCCAGCCATCGCGTATGGTACGCTCCCAGGTCCGGTTACCGTGCTCAGCACCTGCAGCCCGTAGGAACTCGTCTGCCCGTTGATCGGATTCGTCGGTGTGGCAATGCCCGGCTCATTGAACGGTACCGGAATGACGGCGTGCTTGCCGCGGTTGCCCACGTAGGCGAGATCGATCGACATGTCACTCCGTGGCTGCCACTGCATATCCGTCATCCAGTCTTCCGTGTAGGGCAGCACATTGTTGATGTTGTAGTTCCCGATCACCAGCGGACCGTCGGGAGCGCCATCGTCGCAGTTGAAGTCCGTAAGATCCTTTCCCTTGTAAACATTCGCCGATGTGCAGGTCGCCTCAATGGAATCAATCGTGGGCATGAATGACGCAAGCGTGCTGGGCGTGGTCGGCGAGACAAAACTGGTGAAGGGTTGACTCAGGGTTCCGTTGGCATCGGTGTAGGCGGCAAACGGCGCTTCCTGCGTCACGCCAAAGGGTCCGCTGATGCCGGAGCCGGCGGGCGGCGACAGGTACTGGAAATACTCGCCACGGTCGTAGTACATTCCCACGCCGGCTCGCCACACCACCTTATTTTCAAATACCTTCGGCGCCCACGCCAGTCCAATACGAGGCGCCAGCCCCCATTGCCGGCCCTTCAGCGTCGAGTCGCTCACGCCCGCTGTGCCGTACTGCTTGTTGTTTCCCGCCACGATGAACCCGGTGCTCGTGATGGCGGAGTCGGTGGACGAATAGAGCGCTGGATCGAAGTTGAACAGATCGCCGTTTTTCTCGCTGAACGGGCCGTCGAAATCGTACCGAAGCCCGGCCGTGATGCTCACATTCGGCAGCACCTGCCATTTGTCCATCACGAACGCTCCGGCGTCGTTCGACCGGTAATAGCGGTTGGAATCGCCCTGCAGCACGTTGCCGCCGTGAAGCGTGCCCTCAAGAAACGACGGGAACGTCTTGGTTTCCAGTTGTGCGTGATTTTCGACGTGGTTCTCGATATTCAGCTGGTTGTAGTTGTAATTGAACCCCGTGCTGACGGTATGCTTTCCGAACACAAACGTGGCCGTGGACGACGGCGAAAGCCGGTTCTCGAAATACCCCTGATCGAAGAAGTTGTCGATGTTGGAGGGGCCGATTTTCGTGTACTCGAACGACGAACCCTCGTCGATCCCGAAGTACTCCGCCTCGATGCCGGGCATGTAATTATCCGGCGCGGTGATGCCCACATCCGACGCGCTCAGGGCTTCAGTAAAATTGCTGTAGACTTTCTGCCGCGACAGTCCGATCTGCTGCACCCAGTTCACCCGCGATCCGAGGGTGAGCGAATTCGTCAGCGAGGCCACCTGCGCCCCGGTGTCTTCGTTCTCCGGGAAACCCTCTGTGTTGGACGAGGCGAAGGGGCTCACCGTCGGCATGTGCTGGTAGAAGTATTTCGCGGACAAATGATCGTTGCCGGTGGCGTTGAAGTCCAGCGCGGCATTCGCCTGATCGCCCTTAAAGACTGAGGTGCTGACAATGGCCGCGTCCGGATCTCCGCTCTCCAGCTGGTTGAGCGCATTCGAGTCCGCGGAAGGAATCAGATAAGTGCCATCGGGCATCTTGGTATTCAGCAGCGTCACAGCCGCCGGGTTTAGCTCGGCGATGACCTTCGACACGGTGCTGGAGGAGCAGTCCGTCAGGGAAGAAGAACCGGAAGTCGCCGCATAGTAGCTGCACAGTGCATTCGTGATGCCGGTGGTGCTGCGGTCGTCGGTCAGCGCCGCCGGCACCTGCATCTGCGACAGTGCGCCCGTCTGGTCGGAATCGTAAATGTGCTGGTAGCCGAGGAAGAAGAACAGCTTGTTCTTCACGATCGGGCCGCCCAGCGTGCCGCCCGCGACCCAGCGATGCAGTTGCGGATTCTCCTCGGAAGGCGACAAAGTTCCCAGCGCGACGTCCTGCTTGTAGAAGAAAGGATCCGCGTTCATGAAGTTGTTGCCGAACTGCCCATAAGCAGCGCCATGAAACGCATTGGTGCCGCTCGCGGTAATGATGCCCACGTGCGCGCCGCTCGTCTGCCCCTGTTCAGCGTCGTACATCGAGGTCGTCACATTGATTTCCTGCATGAACTCCGGCGGCGGCGAGGCCAGACCGTTGCCGTTCGAGCCGTAGACCGAAATGTTGTCCTGATCCTGCCCACCCGTTGATGAGCCCTCGCCGATATTGAACTGATACCGCTGCGAGACATCCTGGCTGGAACTCTTCCCGTTGAACAGATTGGTGACGTCCACGCCGTTCACCGTAAACGTATTGCTTGTATCGCGCTGGCCGTTCGACCAGATCGGCTGGTTCCCCAGTCCGGCATCCGTTCCCACACCGGCCAGCAGTTGCGAGCTTACGCCCGGCGCCAGAATCGCCAACTGCGTAAAGCTTCCCGTCGCCAGCGGTGTCTCCATGATTTGCGACTTGTCCAGCGTGTAGCCGTTCGTGGTGTCCGTCGCGTTCAGCAGCGGATTCGCGTTGACTGTAACCGACTGTGTTACCTGTCCCGGCTTCAACGACATCTGTGGAATGGTCGATGCCAGTCCCTCACGCACCGTGATCCCCGGAAAATCGAGGCTCTGGAAATTCGCCGCCGTCACCGTCACGCGATACGTGCCGATCGGGACATCCAGAATTTCCCAATACCCGTTGCCCCTGGACTTCACCGACCGGGTCAGTCCCGTCTGTTCGCTCACGGCCGTTACCGTCGCCCCCGGAACCGCCGCTCCCGAAATGTCGGTGACCGTTCCATTCAGGCTGCCCAGAGTTTGCTGCGCGCCGGCGAACCGCGCGGTGAGGAATACGATAACCAGCAAACACAACGCTGATACTGGAGAAAATCGCAGAATAGTCTTCATTGTATCGGCCTCGAAAAGTGGATTGCTTGTTCCCGGATGACCAGCCTCAGGTCTCCCGGCGCCCCAATAAGTAAAAGTGTGCGTCACGTACTCTCAGGGTGACATGTCGAAATGAACGCGCCGTTAATTACAGCATGAAACCCGTGAGGGCCAGGCTGGGATTTTCGCCTCATCGGTGGAAAACCGGGTCCAAAACCGCAGTCGCACGCGTTTCTCAAAAGAAGAGCCGCATTCCGGCCTGGATTTGCCGCTCCCGGCTCAGCATCCTGCTGTTGGCATTCGTCGTTCCGCCGAACGCTGCGGTCGCGTCAAACGCCGGATCCGTCACCCGCGTGCCGTTCACCAGCTGCACCGTGCTTCCGGGTTTCATCCCGCTCTGCCAGATCAGTTTCGCCATATTGGCGTGCTGGGTGTCGTTGCTCAGGCGATAACCGACGGTCTGGATATTCGTCACATTTTGGTGGTTCAGCGCATTAAATGCCTCGCCCATCAGCTCCAGACTGTAACGGTCGCTGAAACGTATCCTCTTCGTGAAGCGCAGATCCAGGTTCGCCGCTTGCGGATACCGAAACGTGTTGCGTCCAATGGGCACAATCAGGTCCTCGCCGCCCGACCCGTTCAGGCTCGCGCCCAGGCCCGCAATCGGATGTCCCCCATCAGTGATCGTGCCGTTCGGCTGGTTGTACATCTTCAGGCAATCTGTTCCATTTCCCGTCGCTCCGCCCGCCGCCAGCCAGTCCTGGTACGAGCACGAAGGCGACGGCGTAGAACCCATGGTCCGCATCGAATATGGCAGCCCCGTCCGCCATTCCCCGGTAGCCGCCAGCGAATAGCCGCCCAGCAGCATGCCCGCCGCTCCGTGCAGCCGCCACGGCTCCTGCAACACCATCCCGCCCGCTGCCCGCTGCCGCATGTCGAAATTCGATGTGCCATGCTCCAGCCGCAGGTTGGCTGGATCGTACACGTCATTCCTGTCCGCAAACGTCGCCTCGTTCTGACCATCATCGATTGCGTGCGCCCATGTGTAACCGGCATTGATACTCATTGTCCGCGACATCCGCCGCACCAGCCGCGCCATCGCTCCGCGATAACTGGAGTTCGTCTCGCTCTCGATGTCGGTGATGGATCCGTATAACGGATTCAGCCGACGATAGTAAAACCGCTGCACCGCGTAGATCGGATACGACGATCCACTCGATTGCCCCGCCGCTTTCCCCAGCGGTCCCGTCTCTCCCGTGCTGTTCGGAGTCTCGGGCGGCCCCTCGACGCTGTAAAACACATCCGCCCAGTCGTTCTGGTCGATATTCGCGTCCACGAACTGCGCGAGGTGAAGCCCGTTTGTAGCCATCGCCGTCAGCGTCAATACCATCCGCCCGCCCAGCGCCTGCTGCAACTCCAGCTCTGCTTCCTCAATCTGCGGATGCCGGAAATGCGGATCGAAGTAAACCACCTCCGGCGCTGTGGATGCCTGATCCGGCGCATTCGAATCTGTGTACGGCGTTTCGTCGCTTCCAAAGACATACGGAAACGGCGGTGCTCCCTCGTCCATTGCACGCCACGAGTAGGTTCTGGGCGAGCGCGCCGATCCCGTCGCCGTCAGTGCGCTGAACACCATCGCGTTCGGCACGCGCGCGTAATAGATTCCCACCCCACCGCGCAGCACGGTGCTCCCACGTCCAAAAACGTCCCAGGAAAAACCAGCTCGCGGTCCAAAATCGTCGTGATTATGCGGCAGCTTCGCCGTCTGCGGAATCGCTGGATTCACCAGCGCCGAATTTGTATCCGGCAAGCGCTCATATTCGTACCGCAACCCCGCTGTCAACGTTACGCCGCGCCCGATCCTCCATTCTCCCGCCGCCCACGCCGCGTAATCCTCTGTGCTGAACCACCATTTTGAGAACCCTGCCGTCTGCCGGAACCGCGAATAGCATGGATACGGCCCGGCTGCTGTCGCCGTCCCATCGCAACTGTTCGGCGCCAGCAGATCCGACACAAAGTCCACCACGCTCGCATACGAATACTCCCCGTTTTCCCCATTCATCCCATCGATTTCGTCCCGAACGTGGTTGAAATCATAGCCAAACCGCACCGCCTCCCGGCCGTGGATCCACGTCGCGGCATCCGCAATCTGCACTCGCGTTTCCGCCGGATACTCCCGCTTATTCGCGTTCGCGAGTGTCCCGAACGTAAACCCCGCGCTGCGGTCGATCGCGATCTGCGGCGCCAGCCCGTACACGTTCTTTGCCAGTTGCTGCTCGAAAGCCGACGGCGCTCCCGTCCGCTGCGCCAGCACATCCCGGCTGAACTGCAGCCGTGCGCTGTTCAGTAACTGCGGCTTCGCGAAGAAATCCCACCGCGCCACCGCGTCGTCGTCGCTGGTCGAGCTGTCCGCAAAGCTTCCAACCCCATCCATCTCTGAGGCTCCGCTCAGCGCTCCATGCGGTGCCGTCCGCCGCATTTCGCTGTACTGCAGCTCAAGCTGATTCCGCGTATTGACCCTCCAGCTGATCTTCTGGAACAGATTCGTCTGCATCGTCGAGCGCGGCACGCTGCCCAGCATCCCGCTCAGCTGATTGAGCACCGCCGAATACGCGCACTCCGCGGCCGCCGTCGAGCCCTCTGGCGCCTCATTCGCGCTCGGACAATCCTTCACCAGCGGATTCGTGATCGTGCTGAGCGCCAGCCGCGCCTCCAGCGTCGTCAGCGTCGACCCTGACGCCGGAAAGAAGAACACCTCCGGCTCGCTCGCTCGCGCAATCGCCGGATCGTGCCGGTTGTGCTGCTCCCACGAGAAGAACCAGAATGCCCGCTCCCGCCGGATGGGTCCGCCTGCGGAAACCTCCCACTGCTGCCGCCGGTCCGGCATGTGGACCGGCACGTCCACATAGGTGATCGGCTGTCCGTTCAGATACTGCACGGGCTCGCCTGTCGCCGTCGCCGTCGTCCCCGCCGGCTCCGCCTGCATGACCTTGCTGTACGCGTTGTCGGCCTGCCCGATCGCGCCGCGATC
>JASHRH010000259.1 GCA_030037475.1 Acidobacteriaceae bacterium | reverse complement strand
GATCCTGAACTGGAATCCCGGGGCCACCGCGCAATGACCGAGGTCCGCCGAGGCGACGCGTTGCTGCGCAGAATCGGGTTGCCCGACAACTGAGATTGACGGCGGACGGCTTCGGGTCGCGTCCGGTCAATGGCCCCGGAAGTGCCTGAGCTCAGTTATACCGCCGCTCGCTCCTTGGGCCGACCGCCACGTCTGCCGTTCTCGCGTGACGCTTTCACCTTGGCCGCGCTGCGACTTGCGCCACCGAGCTTGCCGATCTGCTGCATCCAGCGGCGTGAACCGAAGGCGCCCTCGATGAGTCCGGGGACATGAAGATCCGCATCGAGCAGCGGCCAATGCAGTCCCAGACCGTTCGGACTGATCTTGATCTTCGCCAGCTTTGAGCGCGGCGCATGGCTAAGCCCCTCTGCGAGCGCCGCCGGAAAGGCAAATTCGCATCCACCCTCTAGCGTCAGCACAACCAATCCGCGCCGCGCGTCGTAACGAGCCGCGCGCGCGACCGGGCCCCGCGCGCTAGTTGCTGATCCGCGCGCGTTGGCCGCTCTGAATTGCGCTTTAGTAATCGCCATGAATTGTCCTCCAGGCCGCACACGAGGCCTGCCAAAGCGCAGAACCGCGGGCACGGAGCATTGTAAACCGAAGCGCCATTGGGTTAAAGGAGCGTGACGTGGTCGGAGCTTTCCAGCATCGCCGATCGGATGAGCTTGAAGTACGTACGCAGCGGGTCGGCTTGGAGAGCTTTACGGTATTGCTGCCGCCGCATGACTAGCAAACTTGCTACGTAGCAAACTTGCTAGTAGCATGCTTGCTATTGCGAAGAGAGCTTGGAGGCGTTCCGGAGATGTTCCACACCAGTACGCCGGTAGTCGGCGAGGAGTTCCACAACCGCGCGACGGAGCTGGTCCAGGTGGCCCGCTCGATCGAGAAGCTCTCCGCCGGTGCTCCGCAATGGGTGGCCATCATCGGCCCTCGCAAGATCGGTAAGACCAGCCTCGTGCTCGAGGCGGCTCGGCGCGCGTACTCACCCTCATTGCGCGTAGTTGTCTTGGACACCCAGGAGCAGAGTCCCGTCTCGGGGGAAGTCTTCCGCCATCTCGCCCTGCGGGTTTTGGACGCCGCGTTCGCCACCGAGGTCGGTGAGTCGCTCGAGCGGCTGATTCACTCGCCCGTCGAATATCGGGCAGCGCTCCTGCGCTCGGGGAAATTCGGCAAATTGCCGCCTGCGCTCCGCAGCGAGCTGCTCGAGATTCCGGAAGGACGAGTCACCGACGAGCGGATCCACTCGTGGCTCGATGCGCCCGAGCGGCTGGCGGAAGCGCTACGGCTGTGGATCGTCGTGGCCCTCGACGAGTTCCAGGAACTCGCTGGGCTCTCGCCGAAAGACTTCGCTCTGTTCGCCCGGCTTCGCAGCGTGTGGCAGCGACACCGGCGGGTTGCCTATTTCATCTCAGGCTCGGCGCGTTCCATGCTGCTGACCCTCGTGACGGAAGAGGCATCACCGTTTTTCCAGCACTTCTCGATTCTGGAGCTTGGACCTTTCACCCGCGATGCCGCGATCGAGTTGCTCCGACGACCGGGACCTGGCAGCCGACCCGTACCAGCCGAGCTGGCTGGCAAGGCGGTGAGTGCCATTGGCGGAAATCCTTTTTACCTGCAGCTGCTCGGCGAGACGCTGACGGCCATGACCGGCACCCCGGATGAATCGGATCTGAAGGTGGCCTTCCAGGCGCTGCTGTTCTCGCCTACCGGCCGGCTGGCGCTCTTTTTCGAGAATGATTTCCACCGCATCGTGGGCCGGTCCACCTACCTTGCGGCGACGCTTGACGCGCTTGCCGCTGGTCCCGCTTCTTTGACTAAGGTCGCGTCGCGAATCGGTACGTCTACCGCCGCGACTGCCGGCTACCTCGAGCGATTGAAGGATGCGGTTATCAAGACCGAGGAGGGACTCTACCGTCTTGCTGATTCGACGTTTGGACTCTGGTTGCGCTGGAGGCGGCCGGGGGGAACCGTGGTGCCGATGAGCGTAATTGGCGACGAGGCGGAGCAAGCCGTTGCGCGCGAGCTGTCGGCGACGGGCTTCGACCTCGTGTACCAATCGCGGGCATCGCGGGGTGCGTTCGACCTCCTGGCTACGCGCGCTGGGGCGCAGCTTGGTATCCAGGTGAAGCGCAGCTCCCTTCCTCTGCGCTTTACCAAAGCCGAATGGTCGCGCATGACGGCGGAGGCGGCCAAGCTGACCTGGCGCTGGGTAGTAGCGGCCGTCGCTCCGGATGGAACGATTTCCATACTGGATCCCGGAAAGGCCAAACGAGGCCGCGAAGTGCGGCTCGACGCCTCTGCGACAATTGAGAATCTGCTCCAATGGATCGACAGGAAGGCCAGGAGATCATGACGCGCGGTAGGTGCCCTGAGCCTAGTCTCAGTCGGCATATTCCGTATGGAACATCACGCGTGCAAGAGCGAACGCCGGCGTCCTATGGTGCGTCAATATGACGCAGCCGCCGTAACGCCACTCGTCGCTAGAATATCTCCAATCCGGTTCGAGATCTCGCATCACTCGCTG
>JASHRH010000258.1 GCA_030037475.1 Acidobacteriaceae bacterium | reverse complement strand
ACAGAACGCGAAAGCGGCCGGAGCCGTCGAGGAGCGTCCCTTCCGTGTCTGGAAATGCATGGCGGACCGTTGCACCAGAGGCGACCGCGCCGTCGCCGAAGAGCCATTGATAACGCCAGCCCGGTGCTGGTGCATCGACGCGGAAGGTGACGAGCTGGTGCGGACGGATCGACCCCGGCGAGTAAGTGAAGCTGGTGCTCACCGCGCCGGGTCTGTAGGTGGGCTGCGCCGTGCCGCTCTGCACGTCGAGAGGAATCTGCGCATCGCTTGCGGCGGTGGTCCCCTGCGTGCGAACGCCGCGAAGCGTGACGCCATAAACATCGGGACCGGCGACAACTGACGGGACCATCGGTGGACCATTCATGGCGGCGATGTTGGAGAACGTGATGCCGTGGACGCTCGAATGCGGCTGTCGAATCTGGAAGAGCGAGTAGTAGTCCTCGAGACGAATGTTGCTGATGCGGTAGTTCGAATGAGTCTCGACACCGAGGGAGTCGGTCCACATTTCGAGGAAGGCGAACGGGACCATACAGGCGCCGGAGCCGGTATGGAGCACGTCGAGGTTGCGGAAGGTGATGTTCGCGCTCTGGAAAGTCTTCTCCGGCCAGCCCACGCGGATCGTGTTCGAGATGCTGGTGGAGAGAACATCGTTTTCGATGTCGATGTTGGAGACGAGACCGCCGGGTTCGCGCATGGCCTCCTGCGTATAACCATCCCAGTTGCCGATGAGGGCGAAGTCGTCGTCGGAGGCACGGAGGAAGCAGTCGCGGACGGTGGCATCGCGCGTGGCAAGGAAATCCATGCCGTCCTGATTGGCGTTGTTGGGATTGCCGCCGATGACATTGACGTTGTAGAAGCCGATGTGGCGGGAATTCGTCATCTGGATTTGCCACGTGCGGCTGTGCACGATGCAGGTAATGCCGTCGATTTCGATGTTGCGGGCGTGATCCATCACAATGCAGTGCCAGTTGGGGCGATGGATCCAGCCTGTGTCGTCGTGGGGATTCTGGGGTCCGTTGTAGTCGAGGATGCCGCGGCCGAAGACGCGGACATCGTGCACCTGCCAGAGGTTGAGCGCGCCGAAGACGACGGCGCCGGGTGCGAGGTAGATGCGGTCGCCGGAATGGGCATTGATGTTTTCGTGGTGAACGCCGGGACCGTAGTAGCGGATACCGGGAGTTGAAGCCGTGACGTGCGACTTGTCAGGCGGATTACCGAAGAGGAAGAGCATCTGCGAGTCGGCAAAGTGACCGCCGGGCCGCGCGATGACCAGCTTCACGGGTCCGTTTTGCGGGCCGGGGATGCGGAAAGTGATGACGGCTCCGCGGCGCAGCGGGCGAATGCCATAGCGCATGGGCTGAACTTCGACGCCGCGATCCCAGTAATGAGCATTCGGCGCGCGGACGGAGATGGTAGCAGGGCCGTCGTAATCGAAGCTGAGGAAATAATACTGACTGACGGCGTGGACGACGGGCGACGTGTGTCCGTTGACTGTGACCGTGAAATAGCTGGAGCGGATAGGCGCGGGGACGGGGGGGATGGAGATGCGAGTCAAGGCAAATGCAGGGAACGCGAGCAGAGCGAGGGAAAACGCGGTCCAGGAACAGCGCCCAGGAAGCTTCATTCCGACTTACATCACCTCCGGCGCGCTGATGCCGAGCCATGCGAGGGAGCGGATCAGTTCGCGCTGGGTGACAGCGGCCGTGGCGAGGAGCAGCGCTTTGCGGGCGGGATCCTCCTCGCTGAGGATGTGGTGGAGGCGGTAGAAATTGCTGAAGTCCTGCGCGAGCTGGAAGGCGTGCCTGGCAAGGTAGGACGGCTCGGCGGTCTGGATGCACTGATCGAGGAGCAGCGTGGTTTTGGCGGCGCGGAGCCAGACGTCCCAGATACCTTCCGTTCCCGGACCTGAAAGACAGGGGGCCAGGTCGCGCCCACGGAGGCCCGCGAGCGCGTCTTCGGGGGTGGTTCCTGCCTTGCGGAAGATGCTGCGCGTGCGGACGACCGCGTATTGGAGATAGGGCCCGGTTTCGCCTTCGAAGCTAAGTGCGTCTTTGAAGTCAAAGGCGATAACGGAATTGCGCGTGTAGCGCAGCATGAAATAGCGGAGGGCTCCGACGGCGATGGCGTGCGCGGTCGCGCTGCGCTCGGCCTCGCTCAGTTCAGGATGGCGCGAGTCAACCTCGGCGCGCGTGGCGGCGACGAGCTTGTCGATGAGGTCGTCGGCTTTAACGCCGAAGCCTTTGCGGCCGGAAATCTCAATGTATGGGCGGGACTGGTCTTCCGGGGCAACCTCGTAGCCCAGCTCCGCCGCACAGCGCGGCGTGAGCGCGACCATCTCGTAGGAGAAATGCGTGTAGCGCGCTGCCTGCTCGGTATAGCCGAGTCCGCGAAGGGCCTCGACCACATTGGCCTGGGGATCGGACTGACGCGAGTCGATGACGTTGTAGATGGCCTGCGCGCCACCAAAACGGGGGTGGTGCCGCTCGCCGGTTTTGGCGGAAATCCAGCACTCGCGGTCGGCATAGCGGAAGAACGGGCGGTAGGCGAAGTCGCGGCCAAGGAGGCCGAATTTCCAGAGGTGGTAGGCGATGTCCTTGCCGACATAGGTGACGGTGCCGTTGGAGCGGACGATGACCTTGGCGTCCTCGTCCGGGCCTTCGCTCACCTCAGTTTTTGCCGTCCCAGGTCTTCTCATCACCCAGCAGCCCTTGTTCCTGCCTTCGGTTTCGAAGTAGAGGACTTTTTTCGCTTTGAGTTGCTCAAAGGCGAGATCCCAGAAGTGCAGGTGAAGGATTTCGCTCTCGCGCGGGAGCAGGTCGTACTCGATGCCCAGGCGGAGCATGGTTTCGAGATGGCGGCGAAGGACCGCGGTCGAGATCAGTTCGGCAATGCGGGCGGTGTCGTTGCCGCCGGCCTCAATCGCGTGCAGGATATCAAGGCGGACCTTCTTGCGGGCATCGGTCTGCTCGGGATCGCCGCTGTACCACAGCGAGACGCGGGCGTAGAGGTCCCAGCAGGCGTAATCGATGCGCTCGCCGGATTCGGCCAGGTCGGCGATCCATTCCTCGACGCCAGCCAGCGTCATGCCTTCGAGGTGCATGAGACCGACGACGACATCGGCCACCTGGACGCCGGTGTTGTCGATGTAGTTTTGGACATCGACCTGATGGCCGGCGGCGCGCAGAAGGCGAACAAACGTATCGCCGAGGATCGCATTGCGCAGATGCCCGACATGGGCAGCCTTGTTGGGATTGATGCTGGTGTGCTCGACAAGCGCGTGCAGGCGCTGACCCGGCGCGGAAACTTCGAAGTCTGTGGCGCAGGATTCGACGGCCACGGCGCGGTCCAGCCTGGCGTTGATGTATCCCCCGCCAGCGACTTCGAAGGCGGCGAAGCCAGGGACGGGACCCAGAGCGGCCACGATTTCTTCGGCGATTTTGCGTGGGGCCTTGCGCAGACGGCGAGCCAGCTCGAACGCCAGCGGTGTCGCGTACTCCCCGAAGGCGAGGTCCGGCGGCTGCTCGAGCACGATCGCTTCAACTTCGATCTGATACAGACTGCGGAGCGCCTCGCGCAGTCGCGCTTCGAGCTGCTTCTGCTGATTCAGGTACACGCGAGATCACCGGTCCAGGAGCGGAAAAGCTTGATTCTAAACCAGAGCGCACGGCTGAGGCGGAACGCGGAGCGCTGCTGCTGCCTGATACCATCTTCAAAGAAACGCGACGGCCTGGTTCGCTCCGTATGCCGGAAAAGTTCTACCTGACCACCCCGATTTACTACGTGAACGCGCGCCCGCACATCGGGACCACCTACACCACGGTGGTCGCCGACGCCATTGCCCGGCGCAGGCGGTCGCGGGGAATCGATACGTTTTTTCTGACCGGAACGGACGAGCACGGGCAGAAGATCGAGCGCTCGGCGCGACAGGCTGGCTGTACGCCGCAGGAGTTCACCGACCGCGTTTCCGCCGAGTTCCGCGGACTGTGGGACCGGATGGGACTCACCTACGACGACTTCATCCGGACAACCGAGCCGCGACACAAGCAGGCGGTGCAGAAGCTGTTCGCGCTGCTGCGCGACCGGGGATACATCTACAAAGGCTCATACACCGGGCAGTACTGCGTATCGGACGAAGCCTACGTCGATGTGCTCCCAGGCGCGCCGTGTCCGGAGTGCGGACGCATCACCGAAACGGTGAACGAAGAGAACTACTACTTCAAATTGTCGGCGTTCGAGCGGAAACTGCTGGAGTTTTACGACGAGCATCCGGAGTTTATCGAGCCGGAAACGCGGCGGAACGAGATGATCTCGTTCGTGAAGAGCGGCCTGCGCGATTTGTCCGTGAGCCGCACGAGCTTCAACTGGGGGATTCCCGTTCCCGGCGATGAAAAGCATGTGATCTACGTGTGGATGGACGCGCTGGCGAACTACATCACAGCTCTCGGCTGGGGCTCGAAGGATCCATCGCGGTACGAAAAGTTCTGGCCGGCGGATCTGCACATCGTCGGCAAAGAGATCACGCGCTTCCATTGCGTCTATTGGCCGGCTTTTTTGATGGCCGCGGGCCTGCCGCTGCCGAAGCGGGTCGTCGGACACGGATGGCTGCTCTTTGAAGAGAACAAGATGTCGAAGTCGCGCGGAAACATCGTGCGGGCGGAGACGATTCTGGACACGTTCGGGGCGATGAAGCCCGATCTGCCCAAGTCCGAGCAGGACCGGTTCGGCGCGGATGTGCTGCGGTATTTTTTGCTGCGGGAAGTCGTCTTTGGGCAGGATGGGAGCTTCAGCTTCGACGCACTGGTGCAGCGGTACAACGCCGATCTGGCGAATGGGTATGGGAACCTGGTCAGCCGGACACTGGCGATGATCAGCAAGTATCGCGATGGAAGGGTCCCGGAACCAACACCTTCGACCCAGATTCTCGATGATGGGACGGGGAAACCCATGACTTCCAGGGAACGTTACCTGAAGGATCGCGTCCCGGAAGTCGTCGCTGCGTTTGGGAGAAACTTCGACGGACTCGAATTCTCGGTGGCGCTTGCCAATCTTTGGGATTTCCTGGGGGAGGTCGATGGTTTCATCACTGCCGAGGCCCCGTGGAAGGTGGCTACGGCTGGGGATGACTTCCGATTTCAACTAAACGACATCCTGTATATCGCAGCCGAATCAATCCGCATCATCACGGCGCTGGTGTATCCGGTGATTCCTTACAGCGCGGCGAAAGTCTGGGCGCAGCTCGGGCAGGGTGATATCACGAAGGCAAATCTGAGGAACTTGCAGTGGGGCGGGTTGAAGCCAGGCACGAAGCTCGGCGAAAGCACTCCGCTGTTTCCCCGCGCCGAAAAGGAGGCGATCACGCGTATGAACGAACTGGAGCAGAAAAACAATCCCGTGCCTGCGGCTGCCGCGAACGAGCCCGGCAAACAGGACAAGGCGGCGCATGTGTCGAAGCTGCGTTCGCTGCTGGATGGGCTGGCTGTAGCAGCGGCTGAGTCCACGAACGAGACGGCGGCGGTTCTGGCGCTGGAGAGTGCGGTCTCAGAGGCGGTGCGGGAGCTGGTCGGTGCCAATGAGAAGCGCCCGCCTTCGCCGCCGAATCTCGCCCCAGGGGCAGTCAACCCGAGCACGACGATTGGGCCAGCGACGGGAACCCCGCAAATGCCTCCAGCGCCTCAGACGGGAACAGTGGTGGCGCCGGCGGCTGCGCCCGCAGTCCCGGAAGGCAAGATCGGCATTGATGATTTTGCGAAGGTGGAGTTGCGCGTGGCGCAGGTCAAGGTGGCCGAGCGAGTGCCAAAGGCCGACAAGCTGCTGCGGCTGGAGGTCGATTTGGGATATGAGACGCGGCAGATTCTGGCTGGCATTGCGGAGGCCTACGCGCCGGAGTCGCTGGTTGGGCGCAAAGTCGTCATCGTGGCGAATCTGGCGCCACGGAAGCTGCGGGGGTTTGAGTCGAATGGGATGATTGTGGCCGCGTCGGTGGAGGGCGGTCGCCCGGTGCTGGCGGGATTCCTTGAGGATGTGGAGGTTGGGGCGAGGCTGAAGTAGGCCGGCGAGCGTCCAGACAAGGATGCTATACTTGTATAGCGGAGGTTGCGATGCTTGCCATTCGGCTCCCTGAAGACATCGAGAAGCGGCTGGACCGGCTGGCGAAGCGTTCCGGACGCACCAAGACGTATTACGCGCGCGCGGCCATTCTCAGGCACATCGAGGATCTGGAGGATCTGCAGATTGCCGAAGAGGAACTGATCGCGATCCGCGCAGGCCGCAGCAGAACCTATACTCTCGAAGAGGTTGAACGCGACCTTGGCCTGGACAATCGTCTTCTCGGAACGGGCAAAAAAGAACCTCGTCAAAATGGACGCACAGATCGCCCGTCGCATCACGGCATTTCTGCGGGAACGCGTCGCGGTTCTCGATAATCCGCGTGGTTTGGGCCAGGCGCTTCAAAGCTCCGATCTCGGCCGTCTCTGGCGGTATCGGATGGGCGATTATCGGATCATCTGCGAAATTCAGGACGCAAAGCTAATTGTCCTCGTGGTTCACGTTGGCCACCGGCGCGAAGTGTACCGATGATTGACTCGCACTGCCATCTCGACAGCCCGCGGTACGACGAGGATCGCGCCGCACTGCTGGAGCGCGCGTGGGCAGCGGGCGTACGGGAAATTCTGTCGATCGGCATCGGTGAAGGGCCCGAGACGATGCACCGGGCGCTGGAGATCAGCCGCGAGTATGCGAGCCGGGCTGGCGTGCCGAAGATTTGGGCCAGCGCGGGGATTCACCCGCATGAGGCACGGCTGGCCAGCGAGGCGGCCTATGCGAAGCTGGACGGGCTGCTGCACGAGCCGGAAGTGCTGGCCTGCGGGGAAATCGGCCTCGACTATTTCTACGACCATTCGCCACGCGACGAGCAGAAGATAGTCTTTGCCCGGCAGATGGAGATCGCGGCCGGACGGCGAAAGCCGATCGTCATTCACTGCCGGCCATCGCAGAACAGCACCGACGCCTGGGACGATACGCTGGCCATGCTGAAGGCGCAGTGGAATCCGACGGGGCTGGGCGGAATTCTGCACTGCTTCACCGGCGAGCAGCGACATGCGGATGAGGCAATGGAACTGGGATTTCAAATTTCCTTTGCCGGCAATATTACCTTTCCGAAGGCACAGGCAATCCGGGACGTGGCGGCCGCGATTCCGCTGGAGCGGATGCTGATCGAGACGGATGCACCATTTCTGGCGCCCGTTCCCAATCGCGGCAAGCGCAACGAGCCGGCCTGGGTGAAGGAAGTGGCCGTAACGATTGCCGGGCTGCGCGGGCTGGAGTCCGAGGAGGTCGCAAACCAGACAGCGGCAAACTTCGGTGCGTTTTTCGAAGTGGAAATCTCCCGTTCCTGACGCGATTTGCACCGGTAGCGGATAATCTAAAGAGGCGGGTTGGGATTATGGCGGCCGAGAACTCTTTCGATATCGTCAGCAAAGTGGATATGCAGGAAGTGCGGAACGCCATCGATCAGGCGATTAAGGAAGTGCGCATGCGCTTCGATCTGAAGGATTCCCACTCGGAGATTCGCCTCGAGGGCGAGGACACGATCCAGCTGGCTTCGGTGGACGAGTACAAGCTGGAAGCAGTGAAGGAGATCCTGCGGCAGAAGCTGGTGAAACGGGGAGTTTCGCTGAAGGCGCTGACCTTCGCTAAAGTGGAGCCAGCGGCAGGATCGAGCGTCCGGCAGAAGATTACGCTGCAACAGGGAATTGCAGCCGAGAAGGCGAAAGAGATTGTTCGCATCATCAAAGACTCAAAGAAGAAAGTGCAGGCGTCGATCCAGGGAGATACCGTGAGAGTAGCGGGCAAGGATCGCGACGCCCTTCAGGAAATCATCGCGCTGTTGCGCGGGCGCGATCTCGGGATCGACATGCAGTTCACGAATTACCGCTCGAACTGAGCGGTGCACCCCCCCGGCAGTTGAGGAAACCCGATTGAGCACAGTGGCGACAGCGACGGCGAAAGAAGTCTTCGATCTGCTGCATGAGGACCTGGACGCGATCGAGCGGGAATTCGGCGCGGACGCGGTTTCGTCGGTCCAGGCCATCACGGAGATTTCCGATTACCTGCGCGAGGGCGGCGGCAAACGGATCCGGCCATCGCTGCTGCTGCTGGCGGCGCGCGGGCTGGGCTACAGTGGCAAGGGAATGATCCGTCTGGGCGCGGTGGTGGAGATGGTGCACACCGCGACGCTGGTGCACGACGACATTATCGACGCGGCCGAGACGCGGCGGGGGCGGCCTTCCACGAATCGTGCCTGGGGGAGCAGCAAGTCGGTGCTGGTGGGCGACTGGCTGTACATGCAGGCCTTCCGCGTGGCGCTGTCGGAGCGGAAATTCCGGGTGCTGGAGCTGCTGATCGGGCTGACGCAGCAGATGGTGGAAGGCGAGCTGATGCAGATGGAGCGCTTGGGCCAGTTCATCTCGGAAGACGAATACAACGACCTGATTTACCGCAAGACCGCGTGCCTCTTCGAGGTATCCATGCGCCTGGGCGCGACGCTGGCCGGCGCGGGGCGTGAACTGGAAGATGCGCTGGGAGAGTATGGCAAACGGCTGGGACTGGCGTTCCAGATCGTGGACGACGTCCTGGACCTGACCGCCAGCGAAGAGGTGCTGGGCAAGCCGGTGGCCAGCGATCTGCGCGAAGGCAAGGCAACATTGCCTGTGATCCACACCCTGCTGAACGGCAGCACGCCGGCGGAACGTGCAGCGATCCAGACGGTACTGGCCGAACGAAACTTTTTGCGCGTTTCGCACCAGGAAATTCTGGCCATTCTCCATCGTAATCAGTCTCTCAATTACGCCATGCAGGCTGCCTATGCCCATGCCGCCGCCGCACATGCCGCACTGGCCGCACTGCCGGACAGCGACTACAAACGCGCGCTGCAGTGGATGCCGGAATTTGTGGTGGCGCGGGAGAAATAGCTCTCGCGCTTCTGCGTGCCGCGCGGGCGCGATACTCTGGAAGCAAACCCAGAGCCACCGTGTGGTGCACCTTCGGGATGCAACGACTCTGGTTTGCTGAATGCCAATGAAATTGTCAGCCATCGCGCAGGCGCTGGGAGCTGAGGTACGCTCGGTGGGCACCGATCCGGAAATTGCCGGCGTGGCCAGCGCGGCGACGGCCACACCGGAGACGCTGGTTTTCGCCGAGGACGCACAGAGCCTGAGCGCGGCGCTGGCTTCGCGCGCGGGCGCGGTCATTGTCGCGGAGGAGCTGGCGGGTTCGGCGGAAGGCAAGCCGCTGCTGATCGAACGTCAGCCACGGCTGGCGTTCGCACGGGCAGCCCAGCTGCTGCGGCCAGCGGAGGTGGTGACGGGGATCCATGCGACGGCGGTCGTTGATCCTTCGGCAATGTTGGGCGAGCGAGTTTCCATTGAGGCGCATGCCGTGATCGACGCGGGCGTTCGGGTCGGCGCGGAGACGCGCATCGGTGCAGGAGCGGTGATTGGTACAGGCGTGAAGATTGGAGCGAGGTGCCGGATTTATCCGCGGGTCGTGATTTATCCAGGCGCAGAGCTGGGCAATAATGTGGTGGTTCATGCGGGAGCTGTGCTGGGCTCCGACGGCTTTGGCTACGCGCGCGATCTGGCGACCGGCGAATACCTGCAGTTTCCGCAACAGGGACGGCTGGTGATCGAGGAGGGTGTGGAGATCGGCGCGAATACGACGATTGATCGCGGCGCGCTCGAGGAGACGCGGATCGAACGCGGAGTAAAGATCGATAACCTGGTGCACCTGGGGCATAACGTGCACGTGGGGCGCGATGTGGTGATCGCGGCACAGACGGGTGTATCGGGATCGAGCACGATTGGCGCGGGGGCGG
>JASHRH010000257.1 GCA_030037475.1 Acidobacteriaceae bacterium | reverse complement strand
CTGCCATAGGATCCAGTCGGCTCTGACGGGAAAGAAGGAGGGAGAGGTATTTCTCTCCTTGGATCCAAGGGAGCCGAACATGGACGAAGATCGCACCATTCCTGCTATCTCTGCGGCAGACGCTGAGAGCTTCTGGACCGAGGGATCGCCGGCGTATCCGGCACCGCGACCAGGCGCCGATGTGCCGGAGAGCTTCTGGGCCGAGAGCTCGGCGCCAGATTCAGCCAAGAACCTTAACGCCTCTTCAGCGGCTGCCACATTGCCAGGCCGCGAGTATGTTGCGGGCGCAGTGCCGGAACCGCTGCATTCACTGGTCGATCGCGAATGCGGTGGCATTCTCGATGCGACCGGTCCCTCCCGGACTGCCATCCCTGGCGAGAAGCTGCAGGCGGAGCTTTCGCCGGCAGAGGTCGCGGTGCTCGATGCGCTGGCCAATGGGGCGCCTCGGCCGGGTTCCGGCGCCGTCGACAGCCGGTTTTACCCAGTCGATCTCGGCAGCGCGGAATGTTGGGCGCTGGCCGAAGGAGATGGCAACGCGCGGGTGGAAGACGCGCCGAAAGGCGGCGCGCAATGACGGCAGCGAAGACGCGGATGGTGCCGCCACGGGCGGACGAGGGCGGCCAGATCGAGCAGATAGCGGTAGCGCTGCTGCAGCCGGCGACCTGGAACGCGCGCAAGGCGGTGGACGCGGCCAGCGTGGCCGAGCTGGCTGCCAGCATGGCGACGCAGGGCGTGCTTACGCCGCTGCTGGTGCGGCCGCTGCCCAAGGTCAAGCGCTTCGAGATCGTGGCCGGCCACCGGCGCTACAGGGCGGCGCAGTCGCTCGAGCTGGAGACGGTGCCGTGCTGCGTGCGCATGCTGTCGGACGAGGCGGCGCGGGAAGCGGGGCTGGTCGACAACCTGCAGCACGAAAGGCTGCCGGCGCTCGATGAGGCGGAAGCGTTCGCGGAGCTGCTGCGGCAGCCGGGCGCGACGGTCGAGGCGATTGCTGCGCGGGTGGGAAAATCGGCGAGCTATGTGGCGGCTCGGCTGAGCCTGCTGCGGGCGATCGAGCCGCTGCAGCGAGCGCTGCGGCTGGGCGCGATCGAGGTGGCGCACGCGCTGCTGCTGGCGCGGCTGCCGGCGCCGCGACAGCAGCGACTGCTGCAGTGGCTGGCGATCGGCTACCAGGCGCCGGTCACGGACGAAGACGAGGACGACGCGATCGACGAGCCGGAGCCGGGCGTCTGCCGCTACTGCGAGTGCAGCGAAGGCGATGCCTGCCGGTTGCCGGACGGGACGACATGCACCTGGCTCGATGCGGAGCGCACGGTGTGCTCGGCGCCGGTGTGCGCGGCAGCGTGGAAGCGCCACCAGGGTGAATGGACGCCGACGCGCATATCGGTGGCGGAGCTGCGGCATCACATTGCGCTGACGGCGCTGCAGGTATTGCGGGATGCGCCGTGGCCACTGGATCTCGATGGCCTGGGAGGCGCGGGATCATGTGTGAACTGCCCGAAGCGCAGCGCGAATGCGGCGCTGCTCTTCGAGGACGTGGCCCAGGACACGTGCACGGACCCTGCGTGCTACGCGGCGAAGCTGAAGGACTGGGTAGAGCATGAGCTGGCGCAGGCGAAGCGCGAGAAGCGCAAGCTGCTCAAGCTGAGCGACGGCTATAACGGCGACAAGGATGCGATTAGAAGGTATGAGGTCGCGGTGCTGCCTGCCGGCGACGCGTGCGCGAGCCGGGAAGAGGCGATCTGGATCAACGGTGAGCGTGGCGGCCATCGGCAGATGATCTGCCGCGACGCGAAGTGCGAGCAGCACGGCCGCGGCGGCAAGAAGCGCGAGAGCCCGTCATCTTCCACTTCCGCGGCAGGCTCATTGCCGGCCGCGACGGCGAAGGAGAAGGCGGCGCGCGCCAAGCTGCTGGCCAGGGTGCGCGCAGAGAAGCAATATCGCACAGAGCTCTTCCGCCAGGTGGCGCAGGCGAGTGCCAAGCAGGCCGCGCAGGCGGAGGAAGAGCTGGCGACGCTGATCGCGGCGCGGATCCTGCGCCACGTGGACGCGACGAAGACAGCGGCGATTGCCGAAGCTACGGGGCTGCCGGAGCGCGTGCTGGGGCGCGTCGATGGCGACGCGTGCTGCGGCGAGCTGAGGAAGCGGCCGCGGGCGGCGCGGCTGCTGCTGGCGCTGGCGGCCGATGAGGCATCGGTGCTGACGGTGCACGAGTACGACGTGCCGGGCGGAAGCGCGCTCTCCAGGCCGCAGCGGCTGGAGCTGGAGAGGCTGGCGGAGAAAGTGCACATCGATTGGGCCGCGCTGCGAATGAAGCACGATTCGGCGCCGGCGAAGCCTGCCGATGGGACGAAATCTGGCGTGAAGAAGCCAGCAGCGAAGAAAGGGCAGCCGCCGGCAAAGATCTCAGCGGCGGCACGCAAGCGGCGCGCGGAAGCGCAGAAAAAGCGCTGGGCTGCGCAGAGGGCGACGCGGCGGAAGGCGGCTGGCCAATGAGACGGCTGGCGCAGCGCAAGACGCGGCTGATCTTCGAGACCGAGGACTGCATCTTCGAGCGCGGGCAGAATCGGCAGATCGTGATCGATGCGCGGCCGGCGTACTGTCTGCTGCGCCTCAAAGGGCAGCGGCGCACCTTCGGAGTGAGCTATGCCGCCGTGTATCACGAGGCGTTGCATCGCGCTGCGGAGAGCGAGCGGCGCCAAAAGCTCTCTGCCGCGCAGGGTCGACGCAAGAAAGGCAGAGCGTGATGGGCGGTGTCATCATTTGCCGGCGCTCTTGGCGGCGATGCGCGTTCTGTGGCGCGCCCTCGACGAAGCTGTGCGATGACAGGTGTGCGGTGCATGTGAATGCCTATACAGACTATTGTCCGCGCCATGCGGGGAGGAAGGTCGAGACGGCATGAGCGCTGCGTTCTGGGATGGGCTTTATCTCGGTCTGATGATCGGGGCGGCGATGGTTGCCCTTCCGGTGAGCCTGGCGCTGCGCGCTCCCTCGCAGCGCCGGGAGCTCCGGTGGAAGCGGGCGAAGTGGGAGAAGGAGGGACGGTGATGACCGGGCTGAGATGGGACGACGTGCAGATAACGCCGCAGGGCGCTGGGGTGGGCTGTCTCGATTATCTGATTGCCGACCTCAAGACGCTGCAGGCCGCGCTGTACCGCGATGGGAAGTACCCGGCGCGCCTGGCAGAGGCGATCGAGCGCAACCTGGCGCAACTGCTGGATGATCTGCGACCTGAGATCAAGAGGGCGCGCGACGAGCACCTGCGCTACATGGAGGCTCCGAAGATCGGGGAGCCGGGCTGATGGTGATCGCGCCGGGAGTGTGCCGATTCTGCGGGTGCACGGGCACCTGCAGCGTGGCGCCGTACGGTGCAGAGGATGTGTGCGCATGGTTGCCAGGTACCGATCGCACCGTGTGCACCGCGACTGCGTGCGTGATGGCGTGGCTATCGGTGCAGCGTCAGGCGCGCCGAGCCAGGTGGAGGGAAGAGCCGTGCGATTGTGCGGCGTGCTCGGGACGGGCGCCGGGGACGTGCCGGCGCGTGATCCGCGCGCTGAGCAGGCGCAGAAGGAGGGTGGCATGAGCCAAGGAGCAGAGGTCAGGGATCAGAGGTCTGGAGTTGGAGACAACGCGTCGATGCCGGTGTGGCAGCTCTGCCCGGGGTGTGGTGTGGAAGTATGCGGCGGCGGCTATTGTCCCGACTGCGTGGAGATGGGTATCGCGCTGGACGATCGCTATGCCGATTGGGACGCAGCCAGGGCCGCGCAGGATCCGCGTGCTCCCAGGCGATCGAAGATCTGGCGGCGGCTGGAGGACTTTGCCTGGTTCGCGGTGGTCTGGGCGCTCTTCGTTTTCATCGCGTGGCAGGTGATGCCGTGGTTCGTAGCGCTTTATTCGATTTGGTTCGGAGGGCACTAAGGGCCGGGTTGCCGATCGGTGGAGATGTGCGATGCATGAGTGTGTCGTTTGCGGGATGCAGTGCGATTGCGACGGCGAAGATCTGGATCAGCCGGCGCCGCTGAACTGTTCGTGCTCGCATGAAGGCAGTGGACTCGACGAGCTGGGGCTGCCGCTGGAAGAGGAGGAGTGGGATGAGGCCGATACGGTGTCATAAGTGCCTGCGCGTGTTTCGCGGAGGGGGCGCGACGCGGGTCATGAACATGCTGGTGTTTACGTTTTGCCCCTCCTGCTGGCGGGATCGAGAGGCGTGCGAGAGATTCATGCAATTTCTTAGCAACCGCGCCGGGGATGATGCGTTCCCTGGTGCGCATGCGGCCGCCGCTCCGGTTGCCGCGTTACCCGCACTGTCGACAGAGGAGGGCTAATGGGGAAGCCGCGGAAGCTGCCGTATCAGATCATCACCCCGGAGGAGACCATCCTGGCGGGGCAGCCGTACGCGCTGCTGGCCGAGGTGCGGGCCGAGCAGCATTTTGACTCGGCCGAGGCGCGGATTGCGCTGGCCTGGAAAAAAGGCACGAAGCCGAACGTCGATGGACACCTGGTGCTGGGCCGCTGCGTGAGGCTGAACGATCTCGAGCGCGAGCTGGTGTCTTTCGATTATGTGATCGTGCTGAACAAGGAAGCGTGGGAGGATCCCGAGTTCGATCGCGCGAAGAAGCTGGCGCTCCTCGATCACGAGATGTGCCATACGGCGCCGGTGATCGATGGCGATGGCGAAAAGGCGCGCGATACCAAGGGGCGGCTTCGCTGGCGCATTCGGGGACACGACATCGAGGAGTTTCGCGGCATCGTCGAGCGGCACGGCTGCTACAAGCGCGATCTGGAGATGTTCGCAGAGGCGCTGCTCAAACGTAAAAAGGCGCCACTGTTTCCGGAGGAGGCTGCGGCCTCTGCGGGCAACGGTGGCAGCCGGAAGAAGAAGTGACGAGCCGCAAGCCGCCTAATTGGGAGAAGACAGGGACGATCGCTGGCTACGCACAGTGGTTGCGGCAGCGGTCGGGCGCGCTGTGCGTGCTGGTGATCCGGCGCGATGATGCGGTACTGGCGTCCGACGATGCGCTGCCAGCGCAGGACGTGCGCACCGTGGTCGAGAACCACCTTGACGGGTTGATCGAAGGCCTGAAGGCTGCGCGAGCTGAGAAACGGGGTGCTACACGATCGTGCCTCGATGAATTGTCGGAGTGAGAATGAAAACGCCTGAAGAGAAGGAGCGCGTGGCCGCGCAGAAGCGTGAGTACTACGCGGCGCACAAGGAGCGCGTGGCCGCGCAGAAGCGTGAGTACTACGCGGCGCACAAGGAGCGCGTGGCCGCGCAGCAGCGCGTGGCCGCGCAGCAGCGCGAGTACCGCGCGGCGCACAAGGAGCGCCTGGCCGCGCAGAAGCGCGAGTACCGCGCGGCGCACAAGGAGCGCCTGGCCGCGCAGCAGCGCGAGTACCGCGCGGCGCACAAGGAGCGCGTGGCCGCGCAGCAGCGCGAGTACCGCGCGGCGCACAAGGAGCGCGTGGCCGCGCAGCAGCGCGAGTACTACGCGGCGCACAAGGAGCGCCTGGCCGCGCAGAAGCGCGAGTACTACGCGGCCAAACACGGGAGCGCTGAGGTCCGCAAGCGGCGCCGGCAGAACCGAGGTCAATTGATGTGCGCCGCATGCCGGGAGGGCAATTGTCTCGCGTGCGATGGCGGCACCTGCCGCTGCGTGTGCGCGCTCGAGCTGGACGTGAAGCGACCGCGCGCCAGGAGGATTGCGTGAAGAGCTTTTCATCGGGCTGCGACGGAAGCTGAGAAAGCGATGAGCGTGCGAGTGATGACGGATGTGTGGGACTCGAATCTGGAGGGATCGACGGTAGTGCATGTGATGCAGGTGCTGGCGAATGAAGCCGACGATGACGGGATGAATTGCTTCCCGGGAACTCGGCGGATTGCCAGGCGGGCGCGTCTGTCGGAGCGCTCGGTCATCCGCATCCTGCAACAGCTCGCGGAAGGAGAGTGGCTGTGGGTCCTCCAGCCAGGCTCGGGAGCGGGCAACCGGACGGAGTTCCGCCTCAATGTGGACCGGCTGCGGGAGCAGGCCGAGGCCAATCGCGCGCGGGAGCGGGGGCACCGCGCGCAGAAAAAAGGGTGTCATGGTGTCACCCTTTTGTCCCCTTCGCGACCCGAAAAAAGGGTGACAACGGGGAAGAAAAAGGGTGACACCCATGCACAAAAGGGTGACAACGGCGACACGCCCTTATATGTATTACCCGTTATAGACCCACAAAAGCACCCCCTCCCCCTTACCCCCCTCCCACGGGAGGGGGGACGTGAGGTCGAGCTCGACCATGCTGTGGCGCAGGTGGAGAGCGCGCTCTCGCTGGCCAACCGGCGCCGGCTGCGGCTGGTGCGGCGGGCGATTGCGCTGGAGATGGACAAGGGAATGCCCGGAGCGACTGCAGCGCTGGCTCTGATCGCCGCAGTGCGGAAGAAGGCCGAGCTTGGCCACCTGCTGCGGCCCTGCGGTCTTGACCGATTCCTCGGCGATGGCCTGTGGAAAGACGAGCGTCAGTGGCCGTGGGACAAGGACGTGCTGCGCGAGACGGAGCGCCGGCGCGGAGCGGCGATCGGCGTCTCGCGATGATGCGCTATGTGGTGATCGCGACGCTGCGGCGCGGGGTGCTCGATCCTCCCGAGCTGCTGGACGAGCCGAACTCGTGGCGCGCGTGGGAGGGGACGGCGGAGGAGGAAGGACGGCGCCGCACGCTGAACTGGGGCCGCGAGCGGGATGCGCAGCTGTCCGACGAGGAGGCTGCGTGGCTGCGCCGGCGGCCGCGGGCGGAGTGCCGGGCGAGGCAAGAGGATGGGCGCATCGAGCGCATGCTGCGGCTGGCGGCGAGGAGAAGGGCGTAGATGAGCTCGAGATCCGGGCGGCTCGTGAAGGTGTTTCCGGCGGACGGTGGCTATCGCATCGTGCGGCGCATATCGCGCGAAGAAGCGGAACTGCAGGTGCGCATGGAGATCTTGCGGCCGGAGTTCGATCGGCTCAGCGGCGATCTGCTGGGATACCGGGTGCCAGGCTGCGACACACGGGTCGATCAGGATCTGCGGCCGCTGCGTACTTCGGCCGCTATCTCGGTGCAAGAGATGGAGCGGTTCGTGTGCGGCATGTCGCGCACCTTCGGCCTGCGCGAAGCGGACCGCATGGCCCGAGTACGCGACGGGGAGCTGCCCGAGGATGAGGTTGAGCGCACGCGGGCGAAGGTGCGCGTGTATCCATACGTCGGCGCAGCACGCGGCGACATTCTGCGCATGTGGCCGGCTAGAGCTTTTCGGTGTTCCCACTGAGCGCCGCGCGTGGATGAGCGAGTAGGATTTTGAGTACACTTTCGAGAGCGATTTTTCGCTGCGGAGCGGCAGCGATTGCACCGCGTATGGTGAGCCACATAGCGCAGGCCGCGCGGTGGGACAGCCCGATGAAACGCTCAAAAGCAAGGAGTGTAGTCGAGCCGTCTGTGAGCAGCAGCTCGATTGCGCGGGCCCACATCTCGTAGCTCAGGCGCGCATCCTGGAGAGCGGTGCCGGTGGCAATGCCGAAGCGGCGCAAGCACGTTTTGCATTGCCAGCGCGGCGCGCCATTGCGCTCGCGGCCGCTGCGATACACATCGGCCGCGCAGTAGATACAGCGGACGCCCTTGGGCCAACGCAATGCGATCAGGTGATCGCGGCAGATTTGTTCTTTCTCTGTCATTTTTTTAGCGGGTTCCGTACCGCCCCCGGTTACCAACCGGACGCTCCGCTTACCGTAGGAGCGGCGCGGCGGAGGCTAACTGTGATCGGTCTTAGGGTTGCCCGCGAGCTGCCACGCTTTGCGGCGCGCGCCGTGGACGGCCAGCCTGTCTCCGTGGGGATGGAGCAGGCGTCCCGTCCAGTAGCAGGGCCGCCCGATCTCGGCCCCGCACTCTGGGCAGGCGGTGGTGTGGACGATGTGGTGCTCACGATTCCTACTGGCCACGATATACCTCGTCGAGAGGCGCATTGGCCTCGTGCGCCTGAAGCGCTTTTTGGGCGTCAACCAGACTGCGATAGAGTGCGGGCTCATCGGCGAGTTCTAGCTGATAGGCGCGGTCGTGCTCGTAGCTCAGTCGCTTCACTTCGGCACGCAGGTACTTATATTGTTCTGAGTATGCGAGAGCGGGGGCCGCACAAGCGATCATGGCTGCATTCTTCGCGTGCAGATAGGCTTTCGCCGCCGTCGCATTGGTGGGCTTCTCCCATCCGGCAAATGTCCATGAGGCCGCTCGCGCAGTGTTCAGCGGGCAGAGCTTGCATCCGATGCCTTCATAGCCCTCCCTCTCGTAAGCCGCTTTACGCCCTCCATCATAGATGTTGCCGACGTAGCGAGTATCAAAGCAGCCAAACTGATCCATCACCACGACGCCGGCCTTGCCTCCGGAAGCGCAGGTACTAAATGTGACCCATCCTTCGCTGATTTCGATGGTCTCGTACATTTTTTCAATCTCCTATGAGGCTGGTTGCCTCTGATGTTTTAGGTGTTGCACGATTCGTTTGTTTTGTCAAGAGAATAATCATGTTATTTTTTACCCTACGAGACGCCGCGCTTAGTCATAGTCGCGATCTCCGTATGGCCACGCCTTGAGAGTCGGATGATAGGGGGTGCCCCGGTGGCGGCGCACAAAATCCGCGAAGGCCTCCTCCGTCATAGGCATCACTTCGGTCGCCGTCGCGTCAGAGCAGGCGCGAGCGATCTCACACGTCGCCTCGGCCGTAAGGCCCCATTCTTCCACCTGTATGGCCGTGATCAGTATCCCCCCGCTGGGCCTCTTGCTCATTACCATTTTGTGCTTTGGATTCGGTCTCATTGTGAGCTCCCTCCTCGATGCAATGCTTGTTTGCCTCGGCGGCGTTTTGACGCTCCAAGAAGGGCTCCCGAAGAGCATAGAGATTACAAATTGTGTTGATACGGCTGCGCGTTTCATCGGTGAGGAGATGTTGCCGCTCTTCGAGAAGTTCTTCAAATGATTTGGGAGTCATATCCACCTTTAGCTTTGGGGTTGCATGCCGTCTTCTTCCCTGTGCAGGTGCCGCTCGATGCGGTCGTGCTCGCTCCCTGAGATGGCCGCTAGATCACCGTCACTGATAGAGGAGAGATGCCGTCTCCATACCTGCTGATAGACGCTGTAGTAGGTGATCGTACCATCGCGATGGAAGATCGTACGTAGATTTGTCATTGTCCTCTCCATTCCATGAGGCCGGTTACCTCAGATATCTTCGGTATACTTGAGCGGTGGAAAATGTCAAGCAGAAAATATCAATTTTTATTTTTTGAGAGCGCGACGCGTCGGCGCGCTTGACAGGGGCTCCCGGGTATGTGCTATATTCTTCCCTGTTTCATCCAGCTTTTTCCGGGTTGGTTCGGTTATTTCGGCCTGGAACGGACCGGCTGTGCCGATCGCAGCAGTAGTGCCAAAGATAGGCGAACTCGTGCCTGTTTTTGGCACTTTGCTTTTGGGGTTGGTGCGAGAGCGATTGCTCGGAATCAGTGAATAGAAATGCCATGGCGCTCCACACAACTGTGCCGCGGCGGTTGCGGCCGTCCCGTAATGCGCGGATGGTGCGATGAATGCCGGGCGCGAGGGGCGGCGCGGAAGATTCGGCCGGAGTGGCACACACTCTATGGCGCAGCTTGGCAGAAAGCAAGCAAGGCCTGGTTGAGCGCACATCCGATTGCGGTGGATATCTTTAAATCGCACGGCGGCGTAATCAAACTCGCTGAGGTGGTCGATCACATTATTCCCCATCGCGGAGACGTCAAGCTGTTCTGGAATCAGGCAAACTGGCAGGGGCTAACAAAGCGAGATCACGATCGCAAGACTGCGCTCGAGCGCCATGCGCCCACGGTGAAGGGATAGGGGCATGAATCTCCCTAGCTCTTCGCCGCCAGAC
>JASHRH010000256.1 GCA_030037475.1 Acidobacteriaceae bacterium | reverse complement strand
GTGTCGCGCGCGATGGCCTGCGCCGCTGCGATCGTCTCAAAGGAAACGCGGTTCAGCTTCCCTTCCCGTTGCTCCGCTACCACCAGAATCGTGTCGGCCATGATCTCCGCCTGAAAAGATGCGCCCGCCAGCGCTCAGGAAAAAGCGCGGCCCGTGAGCCGCGCTATCCCGTAAACCATATCCCGCAGACCTCTAGTATTCGTGGATGCGTCCGCGCCGCAGATACGTTCCATAGATCGCAAACGCCACCGCGAGAATTCCGCACACCAGGTTGTAGTAGAACATGGGATGCATCCAGCCCGGCCCGTAAGTCAGATCCTGCCCGGTCCAGCACAGGAGCAGCACGGCAAAGAATGCGAACAGACCGGACAGCACCTGGAACATCAGGCCGCGCTGTCGCCGATTATCCAGCGCTTCCACCTGCGCCGGGGTCAGGTTCCGTTCTGCCGCGGGGATACTCAGGTTCGCCATCGTTGCTTTCGCTCCTCGAAATGCGGTGTCCACCATATTACGCAAACCGGCCCACGATTGTCAGGTTTCCCACATCTGCCAAATTCGGGCAGATGTGGGGCACCCGGTGGCGTAGCACGCGGTTAGAGAGCGCGCGCCTCGTTCTTCAGGTATTCGACGAGCTCTTTCGCCGCCACACCCGCCGGGCCTTCGATCTTCTTCGTCTGCTTCTGGCGTCCGGGCACGTACAGCTTCTCGATTTTCTGCACGTGCGGGCTCAGTTTCGCCTCGACTTCAGCCCAGGCCACTTTGCGCAGCGGCCTGATCTTCGCCTGCTTGATGCCGATCAGCGTCGCGTAGCGCAGCTTGTTGATGCCGCTCTGGACGGTCAGCACAGCGGGCATGGGCATGTCGATGTACTGATAGTGTCCGGCCTCCAGCTCGCGCTTCAGCTTCAATCCGTTTTCAGCCTTCTCGATGCCGATGATGATCGTCGCGTGCGGAATCCCGAGGATTTCCGCCAGCAGCACGCCGGTCTGCGCCGCGCCAAAGTCGTCGGATTGCAGGCCGGTCACGATCAGGTCGAAATCTTCGCCGGCAATCGCCGCGGCGATGGCCCGCGCGGTATTCGCGGCGTCCAGCTGGGCAAAACGGTCGTCCTCCAGGTGGATGGCCCGATCCGCGCCTTTGGCCAGCGCCTCGCGCAGCACCTGCGCCGAGCGTGCCGGACCCGCGGTAATCGCCGTGACCTCGCCGCTGTGCTTCTCTTTCTGGCGCAGCGCCTCTTCCAGCGCGTAGGCGTCCGGCTCGTTCGTCTCCCACGACACGTCATCGCGGATCCACGTGCCCTGCTCGTTGAGCCGCAGCGGCGCGTCCTTTTGCGGAACCTGCTTGATGCACACCAGGATTTTCATTGACTGGCAAGTATAGCCAACAGGAGTGAGATGCGAAAAACTCGACCCTGGCCTGGCTCTGCCGGTTTTGGCGCGAAGCGCGTTTGCCTGCGACGGCCAGTCGCCATCTTATATCCTTGAAGTATCCCCGTTTTCTGAGAGTTTCATGATTTCTGTTTCCGACGTCACCATGCGCTACGGCGCCAAAGTCCTCTTCGAAGAGGTCACCACCAGCTTCACGCCCGGCCGCCGCTATGGGCTCACCGGCCCCAACGGCGCGGGCAAGACCACTTTTATGAAGATCCTCTCCGGCGACCTCGAGCCGCAGAAGGGGACAGTGGCCCGGCCCCGCAAGCTTTCCGTCCTCAGTCAGGATCAGTTCGCCTTCGACGCGTTTCGTGTGATCGATACAGTCGTGATGGGCAACAAGGGCCTGTGGGCCGCGCTGGCCGAGCGCGACAAGATCTACGAAAAATCCGAGCTGACCGATGAGGATGGCATGCGCCTGGCCGAGCTCGAAGCCGTCGTCGGCGAAGAGGACGGCTACACGGCCGAATCCGACGCCGCGATCCTGCTGCAGGGCCTCGACATCCCCGACGAGCTGCACGAACGCAAGATGAGTGAGCTGCAGGGAGGCCAGAGGGTTCGCGTGCTGCTGGCGCAGGCGCTCTTCGGCAAGCCGCAGGCGCTGCTGCTCGACGAGCCGACGAACTACCTCGACCTCGACTCGATCCACTGGCTCCAGGATTTCCTGACGCGGTTCGAGGGGACGCTGATCACCATCTCGCACGACCGGCATTTCCTCAATTCGGTCTGCACGCACATCGCCGACATCGACTACCAGACGATCATCACCTACACCGGCGGCTACGACGACATGGTGCTGGCGAAGACGCAGATCCGCGCGCGGCTGGAATCCGAGAACGCGCAGCGCGAGAAGAAGATCGCCCAGCTCAACGAGTTCATCGCGCGCTTCTCCGGAGGCACGCGTTCCGCACAGACGACCAGCCGCAAAAAGGAAGTGGAGCGGTTACAGAGCACCGAGCTGGCACGCTCGAACATCCAGCGCCCCTACATCCGCTTCGACCAGAACCGTCCTTCCGGCAAATACGTCGCGGAGATTGAAGGTTTGCGCAAGACCTACGATGATCTGACCGTAATCGACGGATTCTCGGGCGGCATCATGCGCGGCGAAAAGATCTGCCTGATCGGTCGCAATGCCCAGGGCAAGACGACGATGCTCAAGTCATTGCTGGCGAATCAGCCCAATCTGGCGGAGAAAGACTTCGCGCTCGATGCCGGGACTGTGAAATGGGGTCACGAAGTCCAGATCGGCTACTTCCCCCAGGACACCACCGGCGTGATCGAACCTGGCGCGACCATCCTCGACTGGCTCCGCCAGTTCGACGCAAAAGCCACCACGGAGGACATTCGCGGCATCCTCGGCCAGATGCTCTTCCGTGGCGAAGAAGGCACGAAGCCCACGGCTGCACTCTCCGGTGGCGAGGCAGCGCGGCTGCTTTTCTGCAAGCTGATGCTGCTCAAGCCGAACCTGCTCATTCTCGACGAGCCGACGAACCACCTCGACCTCGAAGCCATCAACGCGCTGAATATCGCGCTGCAGCGCTACGAGGGCACGGTGCTGCTGGTCACGCATGACCACGACCTCATCGACGAAGTTGCCACGCGGATCTGGCACTTCGACAAGGGCACGATCGAAGACTTCAAAGGTCCCTACGAGGAATACCTGCACGCCGCGGCGGTGACTCGCTGATGGGAACAGTAGTCGGTAGTCGGTGAACAAAAAAGGGCTGAAACGCATTGAGCGCTTCAGCCCTTTCTATCTGCTGACTGCTGGCTGCTAATTCACCGTCAGGGTCAGGGTCGTCTGGGCGCTGATGGCCCCATTGGATGTGTCCACGCCATACAGCACGAACGTATAGGTTCCCGCGGCCACATCGGAGCCGCTGCCCCCACCACCACCTCCGCCGCCACCACCGCCCGTGCTGGTACCCGAACTGCCGCCGCACCCGGTCGCGAAGCCGCCCAGCGCGAACGCCAGCAACAGGCATCCCAGTATCGTCCACAGCTTCGAGCGTTGCCGCCGGAAGCCGAAGAGCAACAGCCCCGCCAGCGCAGACGCCCCGATCGGCACGGCACCGCCGAAGGGTGAACGGTTCCGCGCGTGGCCGCCAGCCGCGCCCACCGGCACAATGCGATAGAATCCCGGCCTCATGCTGCCGCTCGCCGAGGACGAGCACTGACTCGATGAGGTATAGAACGTCAACGTGGCTGTTGCCGTGGCATTCGCGGCTACGCTGACATCGCCGTTCTGCGAGACACTCGAACCGCTGAGGCCGAGACAGCCATTCGTCAGGAAGCTGCTGGCGTTGCTGCTCGTGATCCCATAGCCAAATTCCACCGTTCCCGCATACGAATTCTGCGAGGTGATGCTGAGGGTGGAGGCTCCGGAGCTGCCCGCCGAGACCGTGACCGTCGCCGGCGACCCGGAGAGCGCAAAGGTCGGCGGATTCGTCCCGCCTGACACCGTCAGGTTCAGCGTGGCGCTCGATCCGGCAAAAGTCGCGCCGCTCGT
>JASHRH010000255.1 GCA_030037475.1 Acidobacteriaceae bacterium | reverse complement strand
GGATCGCGCAGCTTTTGCGAGGCGACGGAGAGAAACCGCGTCTTGAAGCGATCGACTTCAGCAATGGCGGTCACATCCTCCAGCAGGGTGACCGCCCCCAGCAGCTTACCTTCGCTGTCGCGCATGGGAGTAGTGCGGAGTCGAAAGCTGCGGTCAGCTTTGCCAATGCGCAGGGGCATCAGAGCGGATTCGCCCTCCTCGCCCGTAGAAACGCGCTGCATGGTCACCGCGGCGCGGATGGCGTTCAGGATTCTGTCCCCGCCGGGGGTGCTGGCCAGAACCATGCGGTCGGCTTCAGGATTCCGCGAAGAATCGCCGAGGAGTTCGATAGCCGCCTGATTGAGCTTGAGCACCTGGCCTTTCCCGTCGGTGACAATGACGGGCTCGAAGATGGAGCGAACGACGGCGTCGATGAGCTGGAACTCCATCTGTCGGCGCCCGGATTCGGTCTCGCGCAGATCGCGCAGACGGATGGCCAGACGATTCAGCTCCGTAGCGATGGCTCCCAGGTCGTCTTTGGAGCGCCACTCCACGCGCTGGTGCAGGTCACCCTGCGCGATGCGGCGGGCCACGCGCGCGGTGCGGCGAAGAGGAACGATGACCAGCACGAGCATGATGGAGGAAATGACGATGGCGGCGACAATGGAGAGTCCGCAGGCGGCGATCAGCCGCGCGCGCAGCCATTCCTGCTGGCCGTGCAGATCGCCCACCACGGAATTGCGCAACGCCGTCACCTTGCTGAGGTCGCGGCTGAGTTCCAGCTGCAGCGCATCGACGTCACGGGTGAGGTCGACGGGATCCGCAGGCGGATTATCAGCCAGCCGGGCATGTCGCTCCGAGAGAGATTCAATATGGATGGTTTCGTCGAAACTCCGCACGTTGGTGGTGGCGGTTTGCAGAAGCGTCCGCGTCCTGCCGGCCTGGACGCGGAACTCCGGCAGCGAACCGATTCCGGTTGCGATGCGTGCGGCAATCAATTCCTCATGGGCCATGGCCGCCCGGGCGGACGCCAGGGACGAGACGGCGCTGTCCGCCACATGCACCTGTGCGTCCAATGCTGCGAGATGCACAAACGAGGTACGCACCAGCATGCTGACGGTCGTCACCAGCGCGACCAGCAGAACGCAGCCGAGAATGAGCCGTTGATAAAGACTCAGCATGGTTGATAAAGACTCAGCATGAAGGAAAGGCGCGAGACACTATAAATCCAGAGGTTAGAACCGCGGCGGCGGCGATGCAAGCGCCGAATCGGCGGCTCTAGTGGCCGCCCCGATAGCGAGCCAGGACGTCGTTCAGCGTCAGGACGCCCTCCAGAACGGCGCGGCTGGCGCGGTTCTGGATGGGCAGGACCGGCCAGCGCGGGAAATGGTGGAGAGCAGTATCCAGCGGCATGTCCGGAAAAAGCTGGGGTGCGCGGTCGGACTTCAGAGCACGCTGCACCGGCGCATCAGGGGTGAGCGTGGCTGTTGCGGCGGTCAGATCCTCGGCGCTGAGCGCGTACCATGAGCCATCCGGCAGGCGTACCAGGCAGGCGTGGGCTTTCGTCTGTGCCATCACATCGGCGACGGACTGAAGCAGGTCGCCGCCGCGCACGACGGGCACATCCACGGGCTGTATCGCGTCTTCGATGTGCAGCGACGATTCTTCGCGCTGTTCTTCCATCGAGGGAAGATCGAGACCGTCCTGGTGAGTAAAGATTTCGAAGATCCCCACCGGTTGCAGGCTGCGCGAAATCAGAAAGGCCAGCGTATTGGCGAGAATGACCGGAAGAATAATGTCATAACTGCCGCTGATCTCCAGCACCATGAAGACCGAGGTGAGCGGGGCGCGCAAAAAGCCGGCAAAGAGCACGCCCATGCCGACCAGCGCGTAGGTGCCTACCGTTCCGGTGAGGCCGGGGAAGAAGTGCTTCTCAAACGCGCCCACCGCCCCGCCGAGCATCGCGCCAATGAAGAGGGTCGGCGCGAACATGCCGCCGGGGGTTCCACTGGAGAAGGAGATCGTGGTGGCCAGCAGCTTCAGCAGCGTGAGCGCGACCAGGATCTCCCAGATGAACTGACCATGCAGGGCCTGGTCGATCACGTCGTAGCCGACGCCCATCACCTGCGGGAAACCGAAGTAGCCGATGGCTCCCACCATCAGGCCGGCGACCGCCGGCTGGGCATACAGCGACCAGCGGGGCAGAGCGCGCAGGCGCGGGCGTAAAAATCCCAGCGAAGCCGAAAAGAGCGGAGCGAGCAGCCCGCCGATGACCCCGAGTACCGCGTATGCCATCAGCTCGCGCGTGTCCTTCACTTCGACCACCGGAATGCGGAACATGGGCTCGGTGCCGAGGAAGCTGCGCACCACCACCACGCTGGAAATAGCGGCCAGGACGAGCGAGCCCAGAACGGCTGCGCTCCAGCTGCCGATCACCTCCTCGATGACGAACAGGATGGCCGAGATGGGCGCATTGAAGGCGGCGGCCAGTCCAGCGGCCGCGCCGATAGGGGCAAACATGCGCAGGCGGCGGCGCGACATGTTCAGTTTTCGCGCGGTAATCGAAGCGACGCCGGCGCCGATTTGCAGGGACGGGTCCTCGGGACCCAGCGAATGGCCGGCTCCGATGGCGAGCGCGGCGGTGATGAATTTTCCGATGACCGTGCGGATGGAAATATATCCGTCGTAAACATACAAAGCGGCCTTGGTCTGGTTGACACCGCTGCCGCGCGCGGCCGGGAAGAACCAGATCACCAGGGCGGCAACGACCAGGCCGGCAATGGCCGGCACGAAAATGAGGCGAAGCTGGCCGGCATGGGGCGCGGAGCCCAGCGCCAGCAACCTGACCCATTCAATGGCAATCCGGAAGGCCACCACCAGCAGCCCCGACATGATCCCGATAAAGATCGAAAGCACGAGAAAGAGGCGTTCGTCCCGCGTAGGCGCGATCCGTTCAAGGGCAATGGCAAAGCGGGCCTCCCTGTCCGGAGCAGACTCGGGCCCCGCGCCTGCAAGACCCGGCGTCGGTGCGCTCATCATGGATTGAGCCGTGGGTTCCGGCATTTATTCCTGTTCTACCGCGCCTGGGTTCGTGGCGATGCGGAGCAGGATCGCGTCGTCGCCGATGGGCGCGCCGCAAACCTGGGCGGTGATCTTCTCGGTGTCGTAAACCAACTGCAGGATGGTCTGATTCAGATCAGGCTGCTGCTCGAGCCGATCGAGCGTAATGTGAGTCGGAAGCTGGCTCCAGCGGCTGACCAGGGGCGCGAGTTTCGGCGAAGCCGACGGAGAAGCGGCGCAGCCGGTGAGCCGCGCCAAGGCGAGGTTTTTGTCGGCGAGGATGCGCCGGGCGCGAGCCCGGGCCGGTAAATCGGCGGCTGGATACAGCAGCAGAACACGGTTTGTTGTAGCCAGCATGTTTCGGTCGGCGGCTTGCGCACCGGCGGACAGCGATGCGACCTCGGGGCTGGCCAGCTCCCGGTTCAGGTATTCGGCAGCTATCCGATACATTCCCAGGCTGAAAGCTGCCTGGCCTGCGCCTTCCAGAGCGGCGACGGGCGGCGAGCGCCGGCCGGCCACCGATTGGTAAATACTCAGAGCGCCGGAGAGGTCCTGTGCCTGCTCCAGCATCCCCGCAATCCGAACCTGGGCAGCCAGATCGTTCGCCGGTGCATTGCTGGCGGCAATCAGCAGTTGCGCCCGCGCTTTGTCGTACTGACGCTGCGAGATAAGATAGCTCGCCATCTCCAGTCGAACCTGGCGGTGCTGCTCGTAGCCATTGCCCTGCCATGTGCCATCCAGCGCTGACTGATAGCGGAGGATGGCCAATTGCTGGTTGCCCTGTCTGGCGGCAAGCCGGGCAAGCTGCAGATTAATCATGCCGTCCCCGGGCGCGGATTCGCGCAGAGTATTGAAGTACGCGAAAGCCTCCTGTGTGCGACCGGCTTCGGCGAGGGCAGTCGCAAGATCGATTTCCGTGTCTCGGGAGGGCCCATAGGCCAGCGCCGAGCGCAGCGATTCAATCGCGGCCTGGGGCTTGCCCGCGCGCAGGGCTGCCTCTCCGCGGGCCTTCCAGCGCTGGCCCAGCAGGGCCTCGTGATCTGTAAAGGAGCGATGGAGCAGCCAGGTAAGAACAAAGAGGGCTGCGGTGATGAGAAAAAGGGTGAGAAGAGAAACCGTATCGCGCAGGATCAGCCTGCGCCTGGCCAGCCGTTCTTCCGACGTCAGGATCACTCCCGTCTGGGAACTCTTCGCCATTTCTTTCTTCTATCTTCCCAGATTTGGTCCGTTTGTCAGACATCTGCCTCAGATGCAGGCAAATTTCCAAAGAGAAGGATCGGCGAGGTAGCATTGGGGCAGGCTGGACCCAACCGATGGCTGACAGGACCCTCGACGAGAAGCAGGTGGCGCTGGACGAGCAGCTATGCAGGCTGAGCAGCGTCCTGGTGGCCTATTCCGGAGGCGTGGATTCGGCCTTCCTGGCATGGGCGGCGCATCGCGTGCTGGGCGATCGGATGCTGGCAGTGCTGGCGGATTCCGCGTCGCTGGCGAGGAGCCACTATCGGGACGCATTGGCCTTTGCCGCAGAAAATGCAATCCCTTTTCTGGTTGTGGAAACCCAGGAGCTGGAGCATGAGGCTTATGCCGCCAATGGACCGGATCGCTGCTTCCACTGCAAAGATGAGCTCTTTTCCGTACTGGAAGCCGAGCGAGCGAAGCGGAATTTCGCGGCGGTGGCGTACGGCCTGAATGTCGATGACGGCAAAGATTTTCGCCCAGGACAGCGGGCGGCCAGGAAACACCAGGTCGTTGCGCCTCTGGCCGAGGCCGGACTTACGAAAGCGGATGTCCGAGCGCTGGCCCAGGCAGCCGGTCTGCGTGTCTGGGACAAGCCGGCCTCCGCCTGCCTTTCGTCGCGAATTGAATATGGCCGCCGCGTGACACCGGAGGTCCTGCGCCAGGTGGAGGATGCGGAGGAGGCGCTGCGCGCGCTGGGGCTGCGACGCTTCCGTGTGCGGCACCATGGGAGCGTTGCCCGAATCGAGATTGCCGAGGAGGAGATGGCAGCGGCATTGGCGCCGGAGGTCTTCGCCCGAATGGCCGCCGCGGTGCGCAGCGCCGGGTTTCCCTACGTCGCGGTGGACTGCGACGGCTATCGGTCGGGCTCGATGAACGAACTGCTGCCGGTGGAGATGCTGGAGACGACACGGACTCGCTAAGTTTCTCTATGAATACAGCCAGGATCGAGTGCTTTGCCGGGATTTCCGGCGATATGCTGCTGGGCGCGCTGATCGACGCGGGCGTGCCTGCGGACTTACTGCAGGATGCGGCGGCCTCGCTGGGGATTGGCGCGGAGCTGCGCGTCCGCACCGTTGAGCGGAACGGCATCCGTGCAGCCAAAGTGGACGTGCTGGAGAACGGGCGGATGGCGGAGGAGGGAGCAGGTGACGTCCCTGTGGCCGAGCGGCACGACCACCCGCATCGGCACGATCACGCCCATCAGCCGCTTCACGAGAAACATGCGCATGAACATCGCCACGGCCGCAACTGGCCGGAAATTCGCGAGCTGATTACCGGGGCCACGATTTCGGAGAAAGCGAAGCAGATTGCGCAGCACGCCTTCCAACTGCTGGCTGAGGCCGAAGGCAAAGTGCACGGCATCCCTCCTGAGCAGGTGCATTTCCACGAAGTCGGGGCGGTGGATACGATCACGGACATTGTCTGCGCCTCAGTCGGCGCGGCGTGGCTGGCGCGCGAGCGCGGCGTGACGGATTGGCGTTGCTCGGCGGTGAATGTGGGCAGCGGATTTGTGAACTGCGCGCACGGGCGGATGCCGGTTCCGGCTCCGGCGACGGCGGAGTTGCTGCGGGGAGTGCCAACCTATTCGGCGGGTCCGGCAGCAGAACTGACCACCCCGACCGGCGCGGCCATGCTGCGGGCGCTGGGCTGCAGGTTTGACGAGAAAACATCGTTTACTGCGGACACAATCGGTTATGGAGCAGGTAGCCGCGATCCGGAAGGATTCGCCAATGTCCTGCGGCTCTCGGTGGGAACGGCGGTCGCCACGAAATCGGAGCTGCGCAGCTTCCCGGCGGATCACGTTGTGGTGCTTGAGTGCGCGCTGGATGACGCGACGCCCCAGGTGCTGGCACACGCGATGGAACTCGCGCTGGAGCAGGGTGCGCTGGATGCGATGGCCGCTCCGGTCACGATGAAAAAAGGCCGTCCGGGCACGCTGCTGACGCTCCTTTGCCGTCCCGAACACGAAGACGCGCTCACACGGCTGCTGTTTCGCGAGACGACCACGCTGGGCATTCGGCGGCGCGAGGAGGAGCGCTCGATTCTGGAGCGCGAATTTGTGACGGTGGAAACAGCCTATGGAAGAATCCGGGTGAAAATCGGGTCAGCGGCAGGAGAAATCCTGAACGTCATGCCGGAATACGAGGATTGCCGGCGGGCGACGCGGGAGCATGGCGTTCCGCTGCGGGCCGCGATGGAAGCGGCGTTGGCAGCCTGGGGCGAGCTGCAAAGGACGAAGGCATGACGCGCGAGACCATTCTGGAGCTGCTGGAGCGAGTGCAGTCCGGGGACATTACGCCGGCCGCGGCGCTGCGCCAGTTGGCCAAGCTGCCTTATGAGGACGCCGGCTTTGCGCGCATCGATCATCACCGCGCATTACGGCTTGGGCTGCCCGAGGTGATCTACGCCGCAGGCAAGACCCCGGAGCAGACTGCGGAGATCTTTGCGCGGATGGCCGCGGGCGGCGGCATCGTGCTGGCGACGCGCGCAACCGCCGAAGCCTATGCCGCGGTGAAGGCGCAGGCGCCGGCAGCGGTTTGGCATGAAACGGCGCGGATCATCGGCCTGCGCAGGCGCGAGGCGCGTGAACCCTCGGGCACGGTAGCAGTGATCTGTGCGGGAACCAGCGATCTGCCGGTGGCGGAAGAGGCTGCCATCACGGCGGAATATCTTGGCCTGAACGTGGCGCGGATCTGCGATGCCGGCGTCGCCGGACTGCACCGTATCCTCTCCGAGCGCGAGACGCTGGATTCGGTGCGCGCGGTGATTGTTTGCGCGGGCATGGAAGGCGCGTTGCCCAGTGTGGTGGGCGGGCTGGTGGCGGCGCCGGTCATCGCGGTTCCCACCAGCGTCGGCTACGGGGTGGCCTTTGGCGGGGTGACGGCGCTGCTGGGCATGCTGAATTCCTGCTCGCCCAATGTCTGCGTGGTGAATATCGACAATGGCTTTGGCGCGGCGTATGTGGCCGCCATGATGCTGCGAGGCTCAGCCGCTCCGGAACCCCATGAGACTGCGGCATCCTCAGCCGCGCTGATCTGAGATCAGGCCACCAGGAGCACTTTGCCGCCCGGATGACGCTTCTCCGCGAAGTTCTGCGCCTGGCGCACATCTTCCAGACGAAACGTCCGCGCGATCGGGATGGAGAATTCTCCGCGCGCCACGTCATCGGCCAGTTGACAGAGGCGCGATGCGTCCGGCTGCGCCGTAATCGCTTCTACGCGGATATCCTTGCCGCGCGCGGCTTCCGGCACGCCCAGGACCGAGCCAAGCGTGCCACCTGCCTTCAGGGCGTGCAGCAGTTTGCCGATGGTCTCGCCTCCGACGGTATCGGCAATGGCATCAAAGTCGCGAAGCAGCGCAATTTCCGCATCGTCATCGAGCGCCACAACGCGGTCGGCTCGCAGCGTTTCCGCCTCTGCGCGCTGCTGCGCGCGAACGCCAGCCGTTACATGGGCTCCGTGTTTGCGGGCCACGTGGACGGCGGTTCGTCCCACGCTGCCCACCGCGCCGGTCACTAATACCCGCCAGCCAGGCTGCACCTTGACGGCCCGCTCCATGAGCTGCGCCCCTGTGGTGAGCACCAGCGGCAGCGCGGCAGCCTGCACAAAGCCCAGGCGCGCGGGGATGGGGGCCAGCACGTCGGCGCGCACCGTAGTGAATTCCGCGTAGGTGCCATTGGCCATCGCCATCACGCGCATGCCTTTGGGAAAGCCAGTCACATTCCGGCCGAAATCCACAACTTCGCCGGCCAGATCGCGGCCGAGGACAGCGGGGAAGTCGACCGGCATCCGTTTGCGCGCTGCGCCGCTGCGAATCTTCCAGTCCACTGGGTTGATGCTGGTGGCGCGCACGCGCACGCGAACCTCATTGGGCCCGAATGGCGGCTCCTGCTGATCGTTCTCCACCTGTAGCTTGTCGACGTCGCCGTACTCGTAGAGAACCACTGCTCGCATCGCAGAAATCTCCCTTTGTCGTTGAGATGAGATCGGAGGAAACTGCGTGGTCTGGCCGCGTCAGACATTGACGGTGCTGCTCTTTGGCCTGCGCGACATGAGCCAGATCAGCCAGAGAATGGCAAGCAGGGAAGCGGCGCCGGCCACCGCCAGAATCCGCAGCACGGCAACCGTGTAGCGTCCCTGAGAAGGCGAATAGTTGCAGCAATAGAGCAGGATCAGGTCGCTGAGGGTGCCGATGCGCCTCGTGCTCGCCGAGATCAGCGCCAGGCGGACATCGCGCGACTGGAAGTCTACCCCGAAGAGATACTTCGACACCCGCCCGTCGGGCGTAATGATCATCACGACGCTGGAGTGCGCAAACTGGTCCATTTTGCCATCGGGGCCGGGAACGCGCACATAGTGGAAGCCGGTGGCGTGTGTCAGGCTGTCGACGGAGGATTGCGGGCCGGTGATAAAGTGCACCGCGTTCGTCGCCGAAGCCGGCGCGTCCAGCATGGAGAGGAACATCGTTTTCTTCATGGCGCCTTCGGCGGGGGTGTCGGCCGGATCGAAACTGGCCACCAGCACGTCGTACTGGTTGCCTACCTGGAAGCCGGTCTGGCGCAGCGCCGTCGCCATGCCCTGCAGCACCTGCGGGCACAGAAGTCTGCAGTTGTAATACATCAGCTCCAGCATAATCGGGCGATTGTCGTGGAAATAGTCGCCGAGCTTCACCTGACGGCCAGTGGAGTCGATGAAAGGATCATTCAGTGGCAGCGACCGGCCCAGGTTCTGATCGATCCCGGCATGCTTCTGCCATGCAGGCGCCTGTTGCGCGTCTGCACCGAGAGGGCGATTGGCGGAATATTGCGCGCAGGCAGGAATACAGCTCAGCGCCAGACCCACAAGGGCCATGAGTACCAGAGAAATGCGACTGCGGCTCACCATGTCAGGATACGCCGTAAATTCTGTATTCACGGCAGCGGCGTGAGGGGGATGGTTTTTCCCGTGCGTGCCGATTCCCGCGCCGCGTCGAGAATCTGGATCACGATCACATTTGTGTCGAGCGCGGTCAAATCGCCGTGTGGTTGAATTCGCCCGCGCAGCACGGCAGCCAGATAGTGCAGGGAACTGTCCTGCGGTGACGCCAGCGGTGGCGCAGTCACGATCTCGTCCGGTGCGTTTTCACCGAACCGCTCTCGCACGTGGGTTGGGTCCAGCGCGAATGCGTACGCTCCGGCGCCGTACACCTCCATATCCTTCACGCCGAAGGTCCAGTTCCATGAGGGAAGCAGCACAGCCTGCGCTGTCCGGTAGCGCAGGATGATAGTGGCGTCGTCGTCGACGCGCGGGTAGGTCCGCGGTTTGTCAGTCTGCGCCACCGCGGTTACGCTCACAGGCGTCTCGCCGTGCATCAGCCACGTGGCCAGATCGGCCCCGTAACACCCGAAGTCGTACAGCGCGCCCGCGCCGTTTTGCCTGGGATCGGTCAGCCAGTCCAGAAATTCCGGACTGACCCCAATCTCCTTTGGGCCCTGGTGGCCGTCCCGCACAATGATTTTGCGAATCTCCCCCAGCCGTCCCGCTTCCGCGAGGTCGTACACGGCGCGGTTGCTCGGGTACCAGGTTGTTTCGTAATTCACCAGCACCTGGATCCCGCTTCGACGCGCCGCGCTGCGAATGGTCAGCGCATCCGCCAGCGAGATGGTGAGCGGCTTTTCGACCATCACGTCCAAATGATGCGCAGCTGCCGTTTCGATGATGGGACGATGCTCGGCGATCGACGTATACACCAACAACGCCTGCGGATGCCGATGGGCGAGAAGATCGTCGAGCGAGTTATAAAAGAGACCGGGATCGAGGTGAAACTGCCGCTCGTATTTCGCGCGCAGCGCAGCATTGGCGTCCACAATGCCCACCAGTTGCGCATCGTGCTGATGGGGCAAGGCCTCCAGAAAGCCCTGCACGTGGTCGTGCTCCAGGCCGATGATGGCGACGCGGATGGGCGCGGGCTGCGCGACCAGCGGCAAGGCGGTCGCCATGAAAAGGAGTCCCGTGAGCAACGGCAGGGAACGCAGCGACGGCATACAGCGTATGTTACCGCCGGCTGCAAATCTGGCGCGCAGAACCCCCGCATTCGTTGCCAGCTTTCCTGGCCGGATGGTAGCTTGAAATCTGACTCAATCCTCAAAGGAAATCATTCGCATGCAGACTACATATAACGGACTTGCCTTGCCCCGGGACGGCGAGGCGATCCAGTATGCCAGCGGGAAATACCACGTTCCCGATCATCCCATCATTCCCTTCATCGAAGGCGACGGCACCGGCCGCGACATCTGGCGCGCTTCGCAGCGGGTCTTCGACGGCGCGGTGGAGAAGGCCTACGGCGGCCAGCGCGCCGTGAAATGGTTTGAGATTTTCGCCGGCGAAAAAGCGTTCCGCGAGTTCCAGACCTGGCTGCCGGATGATTCCGTAAAGGCCGCGACCGATTTCCGCGTGTCCATCAAAGGCCCGCTCACCACGCCGGTTGGGGGCGGCATCCGCTCGCTGAATGTCGCGCTGCGCCAGATCATGGACCTCTACGCCTGCGTGCGCCCCGTGAAGTACTACCAGGGCGTGCCCAGCCCGGTGAAGCATCCGGAGAAGCTGGATGTGGTGATCTTCCGCGAGAACACGGAAGACGTGTATGCGGGCATCGAGTTCAAAGAGGGAAGCGCCGACGCAAAGAGGCTGATCTCCTTCCTCAACGACGAAATGCTGAAGGGCGGCAAAAAGAAGGTGCGGACGGATTCCGGAGTGGGGATCAAGCCGATCTCGATCACCGGGACCAAACGGCTGGTGCGGTACGCGATTCGCCACGCGATCGAGAGCGGTCGCAAGACCGTGACACTGGTCCACAAGGGCAACATCCAGAAGTTCACGGAAGGCGCGTTCCGCGAGTGGGGCTATGAGGTCGCGGTCGCGGAGTTCCGCGAGCACGTCATCACCGAGCGCGAGAGCTGGATTCTCGGCAACGTGGAAGCGAACCCCGGCCTCAGTGTTGAGCAGAATGCCGCCATGATCGAGCCGGGCCTCGAATTTGCGAACGAGGAATTCCGTCAGACGCTCTATGCGGAAGTGAAAGGCGTGCTCGACACGATCAGCCAGTCGCATGGCAGAGGCCAGTGGAAGAACAAAATCCTGATCAACGACCGCATCGCGGACTCGATCTTCCAGCAGGTCATCATCCGCCCGGCGGAATACAGCATTCTGGCCTGTCCCAACCTCAACGGCGACTACATCTCCGACGCCTGTGCGGCGCAGGTGGGCGGCCTGGGCATTGCTCCGGGCGCGAACATCGGCGACGGCTATGCGGTCTTCGAGGCCACCCATGGCACGGCGCCGAAATACGCTGACAAGGACGTTATCAATCCCGGCTCCGTCATGCTCTCCGGCGTAATGATGTTCGAGTTCCTGGGCTGGCATGAGGCGGCGAAGCTGATCGAAAGCTCGATGGAGAAGACGATTCAGCAGAAATTCGTCACCTATGATTTCGAGCGCCAGATGCAGGACGCGACCAGGGTGAGCACCAGCGAATTCGCGACGCGCATGATTGGCAATATGTGAATTTGCCCTTCAGGCGGACGCGCCTTCGGCGGGACTGGCCGTCCAGGCATACGGGCTTTCGGCCACATCAATCCAGCAGGATCTGTACCAGGGGGAGAAGTTATGCGGAAGAAAGTAACGATTGTGGGAGCGGGGAACGTGGGCGCCACCGCGGCGCACTGGATTGCGTCGAAGGAACTGGCGGATGTGGTCCTGATCGACGTGATCGAAGGCGTGCCGCAGGGCAAGGGGCTCGATCTGCTCGAAGCGATGCCCATCGCCAGGACCGACTGCCGGATCATCGGTACGAACGATTACGCGGATACGGCGAATTCCGACATCGTGGTCATCACGGCAGGCATTCCCCGCAAGCCGGGCATGAGCCGCGACGACCTGCTGCAGACGAACTACAGGATCATGTCCGACGTGGTGGGCAAGGTCACTGCGAATTCTCTCAACTGCATTCTTATCGTCGTCTCCAATCCACTCGATGCGATGGCGCAGGCCGCCTTCCGCCAGTCGAAGTTCAACCGTGAGCGCGTCATCGGCATGGCCGGGGTGCTGGATTCGGCCCGCTACCGCACCTTCATTGCCGAAGAGCTGAACGTATCGGTTGAGAATGTCACCGCTTTCGTACTCGGCGGCCATGGCGACACCATGGTGCCGCTGCCGCGCTACTCGTCCGTCGCCGGCATTCCGATCACCGAGCTCATGACGAAGGAGAAGATCGACGCGATCGTCCAGCGCACCCGCGATGGCGGTACTGAGATCGTGAAATACCTCAAGACCGGCAGCGCCGACTGCGCGCCATCCGCCGCCACGGTAGAGATGGTCGAGGCGATCCTGAAGGACAAGAAGAAGGTTCTGCCCTGCGCGGCCTATCTCGAAGGCGAATACGGCATCAGCGGCTACTACATCGGCGTGCCCTGCAAGCTGGGATCGCGCGGCATCGAGCAGATTCTGGAGATCAGGCTGACCGTCGAGGAAGATGCGGCTCTGAAGAAGAGCGCGGCGGCGGTGAAAGAGCTGTGCGCGGTGATTGGCGTTTAGCGTAGCTGGCTGAGAACCGGCCAGCTAAGGAACGGTCAGCTAACAGCCGGTCAGCGAACAACCGGCTAGCGAAAAAGTGGCCAGGAAAGGTTCTCTCCCGGCCGCTTCTGTTTTTACCCCGTAAACCGTAGACCGCAACCCCTGGTTTTCCTATTCCCTGGCTCGCAGAAATGCGATCACATGATCGGCTTCCACCACGCCGACCAGGCGGTCGCGGTTATCGATCACCGGCAGCGCGCGCAGGTTGTACTTATCAAACAGTTCAGCCACCTCGTCCTCGTGCTGGTCGGCACGACAGGAGACAAAGCGCGGATCGGTGAGCACCTCGAGGCGCGTCTCCGGACGCGCCAGCACGAGCCGCGCCAGCGGAATGACTCCCTGCAGTACTTCTTTTTCGTCGATCAGATAAATCTCGGTAATCGTCTCCGGATCGCCCTCGAAGGCGCGCAGCGCGCGAATGCCATCCGCCACGGTGGTATTGCGCGTTACCGCGACGTACTCCGTCGTCATGCGCCCGGCCGCGGAGTTCTCGCGGAACTCCAGCAACTCGCGGACCTCGCGCCGCTCCTCGGGGTCCATTTCCTGCAAAATGGCTTCGCTGCGCGACTCCGGCAGCTCGGCCAGCAGGTCTGCCGCGGCCGAGGGGTCCATCTCTTCCACAATGCCAGCCGCGGTTTCGGAATCCAGCGCCTGCACCAGCGACTTCTGCAGCTTCGGCTCAACTTCCTCAAGCGTGTCCGCGGCCACCTCTTCGTCCAGCGTGCGCAGGACAGCTTCTCGTTCGGCCGGCGCCAGCTCTTCCAGGATGTCGGCAATGTCCGAGGGATGCAGTTGCGCCAGGCGCTCGTGCTCGATCTTCAGTTTGACGCGCCGCGCGGCGTCGACTTCGATCATGTCCACAAAGTTCCAGGGAATGACCCGGGCGGGGAACTTCGCGACGAAGCTCTCCAGGGTTCGCCGCGGCAACGCGCCGGTCAACAGCCGGCGCAGCGCGCCGCGAATGCCGGTTTCCACCTCGGTTACGCATAGCTGGTCGCCTGATCCATTCGCCGGCATCCATCGCAGGTTCACGTCGTTGACGCGAACCACCTTTCGTCCATGCACATCAATAATCTGGCGGTCCAGCAGGTCCTGGCGCAGGAAGATGAAGCCCTCGTCACCACGCAGCGGGGTCAGCACCGCTTCCGGGCGCAACTCCAGCGCGCCGCTGGGCGTCCAGCGCACATCCTTTGAGGGCACTAACTCAAGGCCTTTGCGCGTTTTCAGAACCAACCCGGCCACGCGTCCCGCGTCGGCGCCGGTGCCCACCGCCACGTCGCGCAGACGACCGCGCAGAAACCCCCGGACGCTGGTCACGGGCGTGCCTAAAACTGATGTCAGCGTCTCGAAAACAAGCGGTTCCGGCATGACTGAGAGGCCTTCGGCATGAGTGTATCAGCGCGCCTGACCGTACAGCTCAGGATGCTTCGGGTTGTTCTCGCGTTCCCCTCCGGTTCAGGCGTGCCGCGCCAGATAGTCCCCGGACTGCCGTACTGATCCTGCGCGCGGCGCGGCAGTCACGACCGGCGGTTCTTCGGTGTCTGCGGGCTACCTGCATTGGAATGATGCTTCGACGCTGCTGCCTCTCGCTGGTCCAGGAAACGCAGAATGCGCTCAATGAATGAGACCCTGGGCCAGGTCAGGTGTGGCGGGCCGTTGTGTGACTCGCCGAGCGAGGCGTCAGCGGGGCAGGAGGAATCCGGGGAATTGCCGGGCGTCTCAGGGGCGCCGGGCGGCCGCGAGGAGCCTGGAGCACCGGGGGGTATACGCTCTGCCATGACAGAAGCTCCGCAAGTATTATAAGCGGCGCATAATATACTTGCGGCGGAGCATGGGGGTGTGAGCGCCCCATTCCCTTCCGGCGGAAACCTCGATCCGGCATCCGCATTCGGCCGGCTCCTGCGCCAGCATCGCCTTCACCGCAAGTGGAGCCAGGAAACCCTGGCCGCAAAATCCGGCTATGAGCGCGCTTTCATCAGCCTGGTGGAGCTGGGAAAGACGAACCCTTCCCTGAGGAGCATCTTCGACATCTGTTCCGCCCTGGGAATTCAGCCGTCCCGGTTCCTGCGCCAGGTCGAAAAGTTGTCGGGTTTTGAGCTGTCAGGGAGCGACCCATCCTGAAAGCGTCCCAAAACGTCCCATATCGTTCCACATGCCGTGCCTGCAACCGAAAGGCTTGTGAGGTGTCGAGTTTGGGTCGATCCAGGGCGAGGAGCGGCGAGATGGCAGACATTGTGCCATCTCGTTGACTGGAGCTGCCGCCGGCAGAAAGCGAACCGAGATAGTGATCCTGACGGTGGGGAGATGTAACGTGCCTCGGCTTCGAGATTGATCGAAGTCGATTGACGGCGGCATCATCTGGTTCTACACTCAGCCTGGGCGCGCCGGTGGAGCGGGAAACGGTAAAAGCCGCCGCCGCCAGCGAGTCCGTCACCCTCCATGTCCTCTGGCACAACCCGATACGCGCCTCATCCCGATCGCGTGAAGCTGGTGGTCGCTTCCTCGGTGATGCTCACCTTTATTTCGTTCTGGCGAGCCGCTGCGGTTGTGCTCAACGACCTGGGATCGTCCGCTTTCTACGCCGGCGGCATTGCCGAGCAGGCCATCGGCAAGTCCGCGCCCTGGTTCATCCTGGGCGTCATGCTTTTTTCCTTCGCGGTGCGGGCCGTTTACGTCGAAAGCTGTTCCATGTTCACGCGCGGCGGCGTCTATCGCGTGGTCAAGGAAGCCCTGGGCGGCAATTTCGCCAAGATCAGCGTCTCGGCGCTGATGTTCGACTACATCCTCACAGGGCCGATATCCGGCGTCTCCGCGGGCCAGTACATTACCGGGCTGCTGAACGAACTGCTCCAGCAGGGAGCTCTTCACGGCTGGCTGCCAGACTGGCTGATGGCCGGTCCCCATACAGCGGCCGCTCTTCCCATGAACAGCACGGCCGCTGTTTTTGCGGCCCTCGTCACCATCTACTACTGGTGGCTGAACATTAAGGGCATTGAAGAGTCCACAGACAAGGCGCTGGCTGTCATGCAGATCACCACCGTGATGGTGGTTCTCCTCCTGGGTTGGGGGTTCTTCACCGCCTGGCACCGCCACGCTAGTCTGCCGCCGTTGCCCACCGCTGCGGACCTGCACTTCTCCTCGGACGCGCTCGGGTTCCTGCGCGGCTCGAAGCTGGCCGGCACGATCGGCCTCTTTGGGGTCCTGATGGCTTTCGGCCATTCCGTGCTGGCTATGAGCGGCGAGGAAACCCTCGCTCAGGTCAACCGTGAAATCCAGCACCCCAAGCTGAAGAATCTCAAGCGCGCCGCCATTGTCATCGCGATCTACAGCTTCATCTTCACCGGGGTAGGCACGCTGCTGGCCACGATGATTATCCCGGACAAGGTTCGTGTGCCGATTTACGCGAACAACCTGATTGCCGGAATGGCGATGTACATGGTCGGCCCGTTCGCGCTGCGCATTGCCTTCCGCGTCTTCGTCGTCATCGTCGGGTTTCTGATTCTTTCCGGGGCCATCAACACCTCGATCATCGGATCCACCGGCGTCATGATGCGCGTGGCCGAAGACGGCGTCCTGACGGACTGGTTCCGCAAGCCGCATCGCCGCTTCGGCACCAGCTATCGCATCGTGAATCTGGTCGCGGGCATGCAGTTGTTCACGATTATCGTGAGCCGCGGCAACGTGATCACCCTGGGCGAGGCGTATGCCTTCGGCGTGATCTGGAGTTTCACCTTCAACTCTCTGGCCATGCTCGTCCTGCGCTGGAAGTACCATGGCGAGCGCGGCTGGAAGGTGCCAGTGAATCTGCGCATCGGCGGCACGGAGCTGCCCATCGGCCTTTTCTGCGTTTTCCTCACGCTGCTGATGACGGCCACGGTGAACCTGGTGACCAAGAGCGTGGCGACAGAGAGCGGCATCGCCTTCACCATCGTCTTCTTTACAATCTTCGCCGTCTCGGAACGAAAAAATGCGCAAAAGCACCTGCTGACCCAGCAGCAGATGAAAGAACATTTCCAGCTGGAGCAGCAGGACACGATCGGTCGCGAGGCGCTGCAGGTGCGCCCCGGAAGCGTCCTGGTCACCATGCGTGACGCCGTAAACCCGTACGCGCTCAAATGGGCGCTGGCGCGGACCCGAACCGACCAGCAGGACATCGTGGTGCTCACCGCGCGCATGATGGGTGCGGGCGGCCCGGAGTATGTGGAGAACCAGCTCTTCAGCGAGCACGAACAGATGCTGTTCACCAAGGCGGTATCCGTCGCCGAGAGCTTCGGGAAACATATCTCGCTGCTGGTGGTGCCCGCAGGCGATGTCTTTGCCGCACTGGTGCAGGCGGCAAATTCGCTGGAGGTCTCCGCGCTGGTTTCCGGTTTATCCTCCCGCATGTCGTCGGCGGAGCAGGCCTATCACGTAGGGCAGGCCTGGGAGAATCTGCCCGAGCCCAAGCGCCAGTTCACGTTTTATGTCGTAATGCCGGATGGCGGAGCGGAGTCGTTTCACATCGGGCCGCATGAGCCCACGCTGCGCGCCGAAGACGTCCAGCTGGTCCATCGGCTGTGGCTGAATTTCCGCCGCGATCCGGAGATGCAGGGATTGCACCACAGCGACATCGTGACCTACGCTCTCACCCGGCTGGCGACCGAATACGCGCGCGATAAGCAGGAGACTCTGCGGGAACTCCGGCGCTATACCCAGGACAGCCATCGCGAGAGCAGCGTCGGGATCAGCTATCGCCCGCCGGAGACAGGGAACCACGCGATTCTCCCGCCACGTCCGCCCTCCGATGACGAACCGCTTTAACTCGCAGCGGACGGCTCATCCGTTTTAGTTACAGCGTGCGCTGGAACAGCGGCGTGGCAATCATCAGCGACCCAATCCCGAAGGCGAAGAGAAACAACAGGTCACGTTCGATGGAAACCATGCCGCCATCCTTGATCAGGATCTCTTTCAGGCCATGCACGGCATACGTGAACGGATCGACGACGGCGATGGCGCGCAGCCATGCCGGAAACGCCTCAATGGGGTAAATCGCGCCGCTGGGGAAGAACAGCAGCGTATTCAGCACGCCGAACATCGCGCGCGGGACCAGCGGATCCTCCACCCGCACCATCAGCAGGAACATCATGCCGTTGAAGGCGATCGAAGTGGCAACGATCAGCAGAGCCAGTTCCACTACGGCTTCGGGATGAAAGATCACCCCCAATCCCGCGAGCAGCGATCCGATCACCGTAAGGCTGATGCCCGAAAGCACCGCTTTGACAGCGCCGGCGACGTTCAGCCCCAGCACCAGTTCCCAGCGCGTGATCGGCGTTACCAGATAGCCTTCGTGCACGCCGCGCGCTTTGTCGTCAATGTATAACATGCCGCCGCCGATCATGACCGAGACATACATAGCAAGCGCGATGGAACCGGCAGCAGAAACTTCATGTAGGCGATGTACGGATATAACTCGACGACTTCCAGCGTGATATTCTGCACTACTTTCGGCTGGATCAGAGGCGCATTCAGCGCGTCCACCAGCGACTGCATCTCGGTTTCCACCGCGCCGCTGACAAACTGGTCGGAGTTATCGACAATCAGGCCGATCTTCGGCGATTCTCCCGACATCACGCGGCGCGAATACTCCTTCGGGATCACGACCGCGGCATCCAGCCTGCCGGTCTGCACCGCTATTCTTGCGGCGTCTTCGTTGGCGCAGGGAACGGTGTAAAACGTCCGGATATTCGCTTCGACGTCCTGGAACGCCTCCTGCAGCTTCACAGACTGCTCGCCATGGTCGAGATCGACGACGCCCATGCGGGCACGCGTCACTTTTCCGCCGAATGCATTGCCCAGAATGACGAGCTGCACCAGGGGCAGCATCATCGACATCAGCATGAGCGCGGGCGAGCGGAAAAACTTGCGCAGTTCGCGCTCCACAATGGCCATCATGCGGTTCATGGGCGCATCCCGGGCCGGTCCGGCATCATAAAGCTCACTGTCTTCACCTGCTCATCGCGCAGTTGCCGCCCCGTGTAGTAGACAAAGACGTCATCCAGGGTCGTGTTCTGCACGCTGAGGGCTGTGATCGGGTCGCCGGACTGCAGCGCCAATTCGACCATTTGCGTGGTGGTCAAGCCTCCATCCGATGTCATCACGCGGTACGCACCCGCGCCGTGCGACTCCACGCTGGTCACGCCGGCCAATTGTTGCAGCCGCTGTTCGCGCTGCGGGACATCGCCTTTGAAGTGGACTTCGACCACGCTCGATCCGGGGACGCCGGTCTTCAGTCCCAGCGGCGTATCCAGCGCCACTAACTTGCCGTGATCGACAATCGCGATGCGGTCGCAGAGATTGTCAGCCTCATCCATGTAGTGTGTCGTGATCAGGATGGTCAGCTTCATGCTCTCGCGCAGGTGATCCAGCATCTCCCAAACCGCGACGCGGGAGACCGGATCCAGTCCCGTGGTGGGTTCGTCGAGAAAGAAAATGCGCGGACTGTGCACCAGGCCGCGCGCAATCTCCAGCCGCCGCCGCATGCCCCCGGAGAGCGTCTTGGTCTGCGCCTCGCGCCATTTCGTGAGATCCACAGCCTCCAGCAACTGCGCGATGCTGCGTTCGCGCTGCGCACGCGGCACGCCGTACAGCTTCGCGTAAATCGAAAGATTCTCTTCTACCGTGAGGTCGATGTCGCTGGTGAGCGCCTGCGGAATCACGCCGATCAGGTGCCGCACCGCGTCGGCCTCGCGGGAAACATCGTGCCCCGCAATCAGCGCGCGTCCCTCCGTGACCGGGATTAACGTCGTCATCATCCGAATCAGCGTGGATTTGCCGGCGCCATTCGGCCCGAGCAGCCCAAAGATCTCGCCGTCGGCCACCTGGAATGTGACCCCTTTTACCGCCTCGAAGGCGCCATAACGCTTAACGATGTTCTCCACGGCAATCGCCGGCGGCGGTGCGGCGTTCGGATTGGGAGCGGCCGCCTTCATCGCTTCACCAGCCTGCTCTGCGGAACGATGACGTCGGCGATCATGCCTGGAACGTACTTCATGCCCGGATTGGGAATCAGCAGCTTCAACTGCACGGTCCTGATGTCGCGCTTGCGGCGGCTCACGTCGCGCTGGGTGGCAAAATCGGCGAGTGCGGCCTTGGCGATCACCGTCCCCCACACGCTTTCGCCGCTGGGCATGACTACCTGCAGCTTGTCCCCCAGCTCCACGGAGTCGGCATAGGTTTCCGGCAGAGGCGCGTAAACCCACGTCTGCGAGAGATCCATGATGGTGACGATCGGCGTCGCCGGCGAGACCACTTCGCCCTGCAGCGCGGCGCGCACATTCACCACGCCGGTCACGGGCGAGCAGATCTTCGCGTAGCCCAGCTGCACCTGCGCCTGGCTGGCCAGTGCCTGGGCATTGCGCAGGTCCGCATTCGTCGCAGCCACAGTCTGCGCGGCGGCCTGGGCCTGATACAGGTTGGCTCGTGCGGTCTACAGCGCGGCTTTTTGCGCGGCCAGGTTCTCCCGCGCGGACTCGACCGCGGCCTTGTCGGCATTCAGGGCCGTCACCATCTCGTCGCGTGTTTGCTGGCTGTTGATGCCGGCCTGGGCCAAAGCCACGGCGCGCGTAGTGTCGGCTTTCTGGTGTTCGTACTGCGCCTGGGCCTGATCCAGTTCCGCCTGGGCGACGCGCACCTGCGCCTGCGCCTGCTGCAGCTGACTGCGCGTATCGCCCAGCGTCTGCAGCTCTGTCGCGCGCGACTGTTCGAGCCTGAACGCATCGCTGCGCGCCGCCGCCACGGCAGCATTGTGCGCCTCGGCCAGATCCTGCGCCGCGATGGTGGCAATCAGCTGCCCCTGCCGCACGCGGTCGCCATCCTGCACAGCCAGCGATTCGATCTGCCCCTGAATGCGCGAGCTGACGACCACCTCATCGGCGTCCACCGTGCCCACCAATTCCAGGCCGCGGGTGCGATTAGTGGTGAAAAAATATATGCCCAGGGCGATGATGAAGAGCACGCCCATCAGAATGAAGATTCGATTGCGGGGTTTCATGCGGTCTGCTTCTCCACAGACAAAACTTTCGGCACGGGCATGGCCGCCAGCACGCGGTGAGCGAGCCGTGCACCATGCCGCCGATCAGCAAAAATCGTCTGGCCCAGAAACTCGAGCGCGGCACTGCGGCGTGCGGCCATGGCCGCTGGCTGCAAAGGATCACCAACGCCGATCAGCCGCATCATTGGCGCGCTCAGAAAATAGAAAACGTTGGCGCCAAGGGCGGCGTAGATCATCTGCATCCAGTCCACATCGCACAGCTCGCCGGAACGGATGCCTTCCTCCGCGATTGTCCGAGCGCGCCGGAACATCGGCTCAAAGGCCTTCTTCGCCAGGATGCGCAGCGCGTTGCCGCGCCCCTCCCGGAACCGGATCATCTCCTGCTGCATCAGCGTCTGAAATCCCTGCTGACAGAGGATGCGATCAAAGTGCTGCAGCGCGAAGCGCAGCATGCGCTCGCCAGGGCTGCAGGTCATGTCCAGAACGGCCAGCGCGCTCTCGGCGACCTTCTCCGCCACTTCCTCCAGAGCCGCCGCGTACAACGCCTCTTTGTTACGGAAGTAGTAGTAGAGCAGCGCCTTGTTCACGCGCGCCGCATGGGCAATGGCGCTGGTGCGCGCTCCCGCCAGCCCATGCTCGCTGAATTCGCGAATGGCTGCTTCGAGGATGCGATGCCGGGTCTGATCGGCACGGCGCTGATGCGATTTCCTCATTAATTAACCAGTTAGTCAAAATCGTACGACAAAACCCCAGATGCGCGCAAGCGCGCCCCGGATGCAGAAATAACAGGTTCTCCGGAAGAAAGTACCTTAGTGCCCGTGCCCCGCGGGCCACACGCGATCCTCCGTCGGAGGAGCAACTTTGGGATGCTTGTCGGCGTGGCGGCCCAGCAGGAACATGGTCACTCCGAAGGCCAGCATCACCACCCCCCAGATCAGGTTGATGTTCATGCCAGCGGATTGCTGGTAAATTGCGCTGCCTCGCGTGACCGCGCCGAAGATCGACAGGATCAGCCCGACAATCGCAAACATCAGGCCCAGCGGGATGCGCAGATCGAGTTTCATGGCCGTTCGTCCTTTGTCCGGTGCTCAGGAAAATCCTAGCGGAAAACTAAGTTCAGGCAGATTCCCATCGCCAGCAACCCGACAGCGATCACGGTGGGCCGCGCGTACCAGGCCATGTGATGCTCCACCGGTTTGGGAGTGAGCGAGTAGACCAGCCCAACGAGCTCCTTTTCCGGTCGCGGCCTGGTGAAGAGGCTGATCGT
>JASHRH010000254.1 GCA_030037475.1 Acidobacteriaceae bacterium | reverse complement strand
CGCTTCGCATCATGCCGGCAGATCGCGGGCTGAACGCAACGTCCTGTTCGGTTCGGGAAATGCCTTCCTCTGGCATTGGGGCCCTCGGAGAGAAGACGATCCTCCTGAGTGCGATGTGGAAATCTGAAACCCGGATGCGCGTCCAGAGCTCCATTTGGCTCGTCTATTGCCCATCGGCCCGTTTTCTGCGATACAGGTAAACTCCTCGGGAGGGTCCCCCCATGAACCGCACGAAGCTTTTTCTCCCCCTGCTGGCCGTCTTCATCCTGCTCGCCGCCTGTACCTCGGGGCGCGCGCAGACCACGCAGGAAGTCGGCTGGTCCAACGGCACAGAAACCGTTCACGGTATGCTCTATCTGCCGTCAGGCTCGGGCGTGCATCCGGCTCTCGTCGTCATCCATGAGTGGTGGGGCCTCACGGACTGGGTGAAAGACCAGGCGCAGGATTTTGCGCGCCAGGGTTACGTCGCGCTGGCCGTGGATTTGTACGGCGGCCAGGTAACGAACAACCCTCAAACGGCGTATCAGCTCATGAGCGGCCTTTCGCAGCAGCGTAGTGTGAACACGCTCACCGGAGCGGTGGCCTTCCTGTCGCACCGCAAAGACGTGGATCCGCATCGCATTGGCGCGATTGGCTGGTGCATGGGTGGCGGCTTCGCGGCGCAACTGGCGATCGCCGACCCGAATTTGCGCGCGGTGGTCATCAACTATGGCGAATTGCCCACGGATCGCGCCTCGCTCGAACGCATTCACGCCGCCGTGCTCGGCAATTTCGGCGGCCTCGACCAGGGCATCACGCCGGGTGACGTCCACGCTTTCGCCGCTTCGATGCATCAGCTGGGGAAGACCATCAACGTGAAGATTTATCCCAACGCCGGCCACGCCTTCCAGAATCCGAACAACAAAACTGGCTATCGGCCCGTCGACACTGCGAATGCCAAAGCGCGCGAACGGACGTTCCTGGCTCAGCAGCTGAAGCCTGGGATGTAGCAGCCAGGCGGCTCAGAGATTCGAATGCTCGACCGTGAAAAGCTCGTGGCGTTTGTCCCTATCCGCGATGCGGAGCGCGCGCGTTCGTTCTATGGTGACACGCTGGGTCTGCGGCTCCTCAGCGAGGACCGCTTTGCGCTGGTCTTCGACGCCAATGGCGTGCCTGTGCGCGCGACCCTCGTGGGCGATTTTCAGCCGCAGCGATTCACCGTCCTGGGATGGGAGGTTGCCGACGCGGCCGCAACAGCGCGCAAGCTCTCCGCCGCGGGCGTGCGGTTCGAGCGTTTTCCCGGCATGGAGCAGGACGAGCTGGGCCTGTGGAGCGCTCCCAGCGGCGCGCGCGTTGCCTGGTTTTGCGACCCCGACGGCAACGTGCTCTCCGTTACGCAGATGCCGGAGGAGGCGTAGCGCACGGCTTAGCGTCGAGCGGTGGTCCGGAGCTAATCTGAAAGCAGATGCGCGCCGCCGTCCTGTACCATCCCGCGCCGATCGCCAGCCGTCCGCTGTCCGTGGAGAACACGCCCATCCCTGAGCCGGGGCGGGACGAAGTTCTGCTGAAGGTGGAAGCCTGCGGCGTCTGCCGCACCGATCTGCACATCGCCGCCGGCGAATTGCCTCCGCTGCGCGACGCCGTCATTCCCGGCCATCAGATCGTCGGCCGCGTCGAAAAGCTCGGAACAGATGCCGGCGACGCACGCGCGGGCCAGCGATTCGAGGCCCTCAACGCGCCGCTTTTGCGTGTTGGGGCGAGAGTTGGCGTTTCGTGGCTCGGCGGCGTGGACGGAACCTGCCCGCTGTGCCGCAAAGGGCGCGAAAATCTCTGCGACCACCCAACCTTCACTGGCTATTCCGTGAACGGCGGCTACGCGGAGTACGCCGTGGCGCGCGCGGATTTCCTGATTCCCCTCCCTGAGCAGCCTCCTGCCACGGATCTGGCGCCACTGCTCTGCGCGGGCATCATCGGGTTCCGCAGCCTGCGCGTAGCCGAGGCGCAGCCCGGTGACCGCGTTGGCCTCTTCGGCTTTGGAGCCTCGGCGCACCTGGCCATCGAGGTGCTGAAGTTCTGGAATTGCGAGATCTACGTCTCCACGCGCGGCGCCTCGCATCAGCAACTGGCCCGCAGCCGCGGCGCGACATGGGTGGGCGACGCTACGGAGCGGCCGCCGGTCGCGCTCGATTGCGCCGTCACCTTCGCGCCCAGCGGCGACGTGGTGCTGGCCGCGCTCGCCTCGTTGCGCAAGGGCGGCATTGTCGCCATCAACGCGATCCACCTCGACCGCATGCCGGAATTCGACTACGACCGCCTGCTGTGGGGCGAGCGGCAGCTACGCAGCGTGGCGAATATGACCCGCGACGATGCCCGCGACTTTGTGGCCCTGGCGCAGCAGATTGGGATTCGCCCGCGGACGACCATTTTTTCGCTGGAGGAAGCCAATGAGGCGCTGCTCGCCGTGGCTGAGGACCGGATCGACGGCGCTGCGGTGATCGTGCCTTGACACACCTGAGCCGCGCTTCTACGCTGCTCGTATGGAAGTGAGCCTCAGCGCGGATTTGGCCGCCCGAGTGGAACAATGGGCTGAAAAAACCGGCCGCGAACCCGACGAACTCGTCGCCGACGCGATGGCAGGCTATCTTGAAGAACTGGCTCGCACGCGCGATCTCCTCGACAGCCGCTATGAGAGTATTCGAGCCAGAAAAACAGAGCTTGTCGATGGAGAGGAGGCTCTGCGCATGCTGAAGGAGCGCACCGAAGCCCGGATTTTCTAAGCAACGACCAACGTCAGCGTGAACCCGTCGTAGCCCTTGCTGCCGACGGTTTGCAGCGTGGCCGCACTGACACGCGGATTGGCGGCCAGCATCTCCAGGAAGCGCCGGATTCCCTGCACGCGTTCATCACTCGTTCCTGCGTCCGCCACTTCCCCGTCGCGTACCACGTTGTCCACGATGATCACCGCGCCAAGCCGCGTCAGCCGCACCGCCCAGGCAAAATACTCCGCGGTGTTTTCCTTGTCCGCGTCGATGAAGACAAAGTCGAAAGGCTCCAGGCCCTCAGCCGCCAACTCCGGCAGCAGATCCAGAGCCGCGCCCAGGCGGAAATCCACCTGCGCGGAGAGGCCTGCTCGGGCGACGTTGGCGCGAGCGACTTCGCAATGCTTCGCCTCGGCTTCCAGCGTGATCAGGCGACCATCGGCAGGCAGTGCGCGGGCGAGCCAGATGGTGCTGTAGCCGCCCAGCGTCCCGATTTCCAGAATGTACCGCGCGCCCTTCATGCGCGCCAGCAGATGCAGAAACTTGCCCTGGCTCGGCGTGACGGCAATATCCGGCAGGCCGGCCGCAGCACTCGCCTTCCGCGCCGCGTCGAGTGCGGGATCGGGCGAGAGCAGCAGCTCGTCCATGTACTCTTCGACGGCGACCCAAGTCTTCTCGGGCTTGTTCTTCGTGTTGCCACGCGAGCGGGGTTTGGTTTCGCGTGGGGTCATGAGGCAGAGACCAGTTCGGAGAAGTCGGCGATGGAGGAAAAGCCGCTGAGCACCTGCGCGATGAGAGCGAGGCGATTACGCCGCACCGCTTCGTCGTCGACCATCACCATCACCTTGTCGAAGAAAAGATCGACATGCGGGCGCAATGTGGCGATTTGCTCAAGTGCGTCCTGATAGTTATGGTTCGCGCGCAGAGCTTCCACTGTAGGCGCCAGCCTTTCGGCGTGATCGAACAGAGCGCTTTCTGCTGCGTCTGCCAGCAAGGCTTG
>JASHRH010000253.1 GCA_030037475.1 Acidobacteriaceae bacterium | reverse complement strand
CTTTGCTGGTTTTGCTGGTGCCACTGGCGCCGATCGGGCTGGCGCTGCTCAATGCGGGACTGAACCGCTCGCGGAGTGCGGCCCAGGCGCTGCTGGGCAGCCTCTGCGTCATGGCGGTGGCTGCGGTTGCGTATAGCCTGATCGGCTGGTCGCTGGAGGGATTCGCGGGCGGAGCATCGCACAGCGTCTTCCTCGGGGGCGTTGGCTGGGACTGGGTCGGGGCGCGGCCGCTGTTCCTGCGCGGCGTCCGATGGACCGGGCTGGAAGCATGCGCGGTCGCACTCCAGGTATTCACGGTCGGCATGGCGGCCCTGATTCCGTGGGGATCGGGAGCGGAACGCTGGCGGCTCAGCTCCGCCTGCGCGGCAACCGTGCTGCTCTCGGGATTCGTTTATCCGGTGTTTGCGCACTGGGCGTGGGGAGGCGGATGGCTCGCGCAGCTCGGCTCGACGTTTCATCTGGGCAATGGCTTCATGGATCCCGGCGGTGCGGCGACGATCCAGATGCTGGGCGGACTGACGGCACTGGTGGTCATCTGGATTGTGGGAGCGCGGAGCGGTAAGTTTCCGGCGAACAGCCCGCCCACGGCGATTCCCGCGCACCATATCGTCTACGTGCTGTTTGGCGGCATGATGGCGCTGGCCGGATGGTTCGCGCTGAACGCCGCAGGAGCGATTCTGTTCGTGGGTGCGGATCCTGCGGCGCTGGCGCGGACGGTCGTCAGCACGATGCTGTGCGCCTGCGGGTCGCTGCTGGCCGCGCTGGTTGTGACGCGGCTGCGGTTCGGCAAACCGGACGCTTCCCTGTGCGCGAATGGCTGGATCGCCGGTCTGGCCGCGAGCAGCGGCGTGGCGGCGCTGGTTTCTCCGGTCGCCGCGCTGTTCACGGGCATTGTCGCGGGCGCTCTGTTGCCGCCAGTCATCGAATTCCTGGAGGTTCGCTGCCGGCTCGACGATCCCTCGGGAGGGATCGCTGTGCATGGATTCGCCGGGCTGTGGGGGCTGCTGGCCTGCGGCTTTCTGTGGCGGGCGCCGGCGGGCCAGTTCGTGGCGCAGCTAGTGGGTATCGCTACGCTGGTGGGACTGGTGCTGCCGGTGACATATCTGCTCTATCGGCTGCTGAATCGGGTCATGCCGTTCCGGACCCATCCTGAGGGAGAGCGCATTGGGATGGATCTTCACGAGCTCGGAGCCGGAGCTTATCCGGAATTCGTGATGCACAATGATGAGTTTCTGCCTCGGTGAGGCCACAGCCGGGCTGCGAACCAGCCTGAGCAACGCGAAGAGCGCGATTTGCGCGAGAGTTTACGATTTATTTATGGCTCGCCTCTTTATTCTTGGGGCAGGCGAGCACGGATTTCATTCCCGGACGCGGCTCCGGACGGAGTTCCGCCGGCTCGCACAACCGGGAGACACATGAGCCTGCTCGTGGACATTGAGGCCAGCCAGCAGATCGACCACTACCGCATCGACGCGCACGTCGCGGAGAGCGGCATGGCGTCCATTTATCGCGCGACGGATCTGCGCAATGGGCAGCAGGTGGCGCTGAAGGTTCCTCATGCGGCGATGGAAGCCGATCCGAACCTGTTCGATCGGTTTCGGCGAGAAGAAGAGATCGGAGCCGCGCTGGATCACCCCAACGTGATGCGGACGTTCCCCACTCCCGATCGCTCGCGTGTGTACATGGTGATGGAATGGGTGCCAGGCCGGCTGCTGCGCCGGATTTTGGCCGAGGAAGGCAGGCTCCCGCAGGAGCGTGCCATTGCCATTGCTCTGAAGATTCTCGATGCGCTCGAATACATCCACGCGCACGGCGTGGTGCACCGCGATCTGAAGCCGGAAAACATCATGGTCGATGAGCACGACCAGGTAAAGCTGATCGACTTCGGCATCGCCTCGAAGGAGGGTTCGCGCCGGCTGACGTACACGGGTTTTTCGCAGGCGCTGGGCACGCCCGACTACATTTCTCCGGAGCAGGTGAAGGGCAAACGCGGGGATCAGCGGTCGGACATCTATGCGACGGGCGTGATCCTGTACGAAATGCTCAGCGGCAGGACGCCGTTTTCCGGGCCGTCGCCGCTGGCCGTGATGAATGACCGGCTCATCAATCATCCGCTGCCGCCGCGCGAGGCGAATCCGGAGATCAGCCCGCAACTGCAGGAAGTGCTGTATCGCGCGCTGGAACGCGATCCGCGGAATCGGTATGCCTCCGCGCGCGAATTTGCCAGGGACCTGCGGAATCCGGAGCAGGTTGGCGTCGCGGATCGGGTGGAGCTGATCGACTGGCGCAAGCGCCGCTCCGGCCGCGGACGAAAGGCGCTCTACTACGCCGGGCTGGCGCTGCTGCCCTTCCTGCTGTTTGCTCTTATGCTGCTGCTGGCGCACCGCCGCTAGAGCAAAACCAGGGTAACTGTGTCCTGTTCAGTGTCGCCGCTCGCTGCTGGTCGCTTCGACCTGACATCCCTGCTTCGGGATCCACCTGCCCTGGTTTCGCTGCAGCAAAGCGCAGCAAACGGCGCGCTCTTCAGGCGTGCGGCAGGTATTGATCGTCCGGAGAATGACTGTCGGCCGCACGAATCAACGGAACCTCCTCGGCGAATCGATAACCGATACAGGAATCAGTGAGCAGGTAGCGCGGATTTGCCGGGTCCTTTTCAATCTTCTTACGGAGCTGCCGGACGAAGGTCCGCAGATAATCCACTTCCTGGCGATAGTCGGCGCCCCACACCACGGTGAGCAGTTTGCCGTATGTGACGGCGCGCCCTGCATGTCGCATCAGGCAATACAGAATGTCGTATTCCTTGGGCGTGAGCCGGATGCGATGGCCGGCCCTGTTCACAACGCGGCGCGCAGGCAGGATCTGGATTTCGCCGATCGTAATGGGAGCATCCTCGGCGCGCTCCGGTGCCTGGGCGCGGCGCACCGCGGATCGCACACGCGCCAGGCACTCGCGGATGCTGAAGGGCTTGGTGATGTAATCGTCGGCGCCGTTCTCCAGCGCCTCCACCTTATCCGGCTCGGCGTCGCGCACCGTGAGCATCAGGATCGGCAGACGCGGCGCAAAGATGCGCAGGCGGATGAGGGTTTGCATGCCGCCGATCCCCGGCATGTTCATGTCGAGCAGCACGGCATCGAAGGATTCCGCGCGCGCCAGATGGAGGGCCTCTTCGCCGCGGGAAGCCTCGACTACCTGAAATCCGAGTTCCTGCAGAGGCGTGCGCAGGGCGCGGCGGATGGCAGGCTCATCGTCGACGAGCAATACGCGGATGGCTTTGCCGGTCATGCCTGGCCTCCCTGGGGGATGGCTGGTAAGGAGGCAAAGAAGGTGGTCCCATGGCGTTCGTCGCTCGTCACCCAGACGCGGCCTCCATGGGCCTGCGCTGCCTGCTTCGCTACGGAAAGGCCAATCCCCGTGCCAGGCGCGTGGTGTTCCGGCGTGGAGCGGAAATAGCGGTCGAAGATGCGCTCGTGATCTTCCGCCGGAATCACCGGGCCAAGATTGTGAACCGACAACAGAATCTCCCCCGTCAGCTCCGCGGCCCGAATCGTGACCGTGGAACCCGAAAGCGCATATTTCCCGGCGTTGTCGACAAACTGGGTCAGCATCGCATCCAGCAGCCCGCGGTCGCCCATGATGGTGAGATCGTCGCAAGCGAGGACAATCTTCACCGAGAGGTCCACCAGTTGTTCCCGCGCGCAGGCCACGACGTCTTCGATCAGCGGCGCAACGGCGACGGGTTCCGTATGCAGGCTCTGCTTCTCGAGGCGCGCGGTCCGGAGCAGGCGGGTAGTGAGATGGTTCAGCAGCTCCGTCTGCTCGCTGATGAGCGCGATCAGGCTGCTCTGGGCCGGGGTCAGGTGACCCATTTCCGCCAGGCCGGAGCTGGCAGCCTGGATCGCTGTCAGCGGCGTCTTGTAAGCGTGGGCCAGACTGTCGAGGACCGCCGTCCGCAGCTCCTCGGCTTTCTTGGCGTTCTCCATGCGCATCTCGCTGGCGAGGGCGTGGTAGCGGTCGAAGGTAATCGAAACGAGGGACGCGATGTTCGTTGCTGCGAGCTCGCTTGTCTCGCCGCGCAGTAACAGCGCCCCGATCGGGAGATCTCTCACGCGGAGGACGCGGCGGATGAGGCCGGTCTCCGGATCATCGCGGACGGTCTCGAAGATGAAGATGTTGCGGATGGTATCTTCGAGGCCCGCAAACCACGTTCCGGACTGGTAAATCTCGTCCAGATCGCCATCGAAGATCGCGACCGCCTCCACGCCGAAGATGGAGTGGATCAGACCGGCCATCTGTGGGCCGGGCTTGAGCTGAAGGTTCAGATGCCCGGCGCTCTGGACCAGCTCGCAGACCTTTTCCGCCTCGGTGCGGCTGGACTGCGGGCTTCCCGCCATGTGCGGAAGGATCCGATGATGAGCCATCGACGTGAACCTCTGTGCGATCGGATTGCCGGTTTGGAAGACGGCGGCAACAAAAGCTCGCATCCGGATGCGGACGGGGCACGGAGGAAAGCCTATAGCAGACGTTGCCTCAGGTTTGCATAATTCCGGATCGAAATTCAAGCTTTTCCCTCCAGACCGCGGTCCGGAGGCCGTTTTGCGGAATCTTCATAAGTTCTTCATGGGTTGTTTGCGTTCATAGGGGTACTCCGCACGCACGGCTGTCAGGCATTGCACTTTTCTTAGCACCTGGGGGAAAGGGGCAGGCGGGCGTGTAGGGAAGACCGCTTTGACCTGCACTCAGGAGGAAACAGCTCTGCTTAGCGCAAGACATTTGTTCCCGACCATGGCGCTGGTGCCGTTCTGCCTGGCGATGAGCGTAGCCGCTCAAACCCCGCAGACGACCGCTGCGGCGCCGCCCGCAGCTCCGGCGCAGAGCGCGTCCAGCGCTCCCGCGCCGGCACCGCCTGCCAGCACACCGGCGAACTGGCACTACGTCGGCGTGGACTGGACCGCGTATCTGGACGGCTATGGCAGTCTCAACAACAACCACCCGGCCAATTCCGCCAACGACCAGTCGAACGACCTCTACAACTTCGACGACCGCACCGATCAGTTCGATCTGGCAGAAGCCAGAATCACCTTTAATCGCAATCCGAATCCCGTGGGCGTCCATGCCGACGTGGTCTTCGGCCGGGCGAATGCGTTTCTGCATCCGGACACCGCGAAATACGACGATAACTATCTGGAGCAGGCCTATCTTTCGTACACGCCGAAGAAGACGCATGGCAGCGAGTTCGATTTCGGGCAGTTTGTCACCTCAGCGGGCGCTGAAGTGATCGAGGCGAAAGATAACTGGAATTATTCGCGATCGATCCTGTTCTCCTGGGCCATTCCTTACTACCACTTCGGCCTGCGCACATCCACGCCGGTCACAAAGACCTGGACCGCCGGCGTGCAACTGGTGAATGGCTGGAACAACACCATCAACAACGAGGGCGGGCCAACGGGCGCTTTCACCAGCGCTCTCACGCTGCCGAAGTACACCTGGTCCGCGGATGTCTACACGGGGCCGGAGAAGAGCGGCAGCCTGAGCATGTATCGCAACCTGTTCGATACGACGCTGCTGTTGACGACGACGGCGAAATTCAACGCTTATATCAACGTCGACTACGGGCGCAACCACACCGATGCCTCCGGATCGTTACCGGCCGCGGATGCGCACTGGGGCGGCGCCGCTTTCGCCGCGCACGAGCAGTTCACCACCCAGCAGGCCGTCGCCGGGCGCATCGAGTTCCTCCAGGACAAGGAAGGGTTCGCTACCGGCGTGGCCCAGACGGTGAGGGAAGGCACCGCGACTTATGAGCACAAGTTCTGGAAATCACGCTTTCTGGGACGGATGGAATACCGGCACGACTGGTCGAACGAGCCTTTCTTCCACAAGGGCGCGAACGGCATGGTGGACGCGCAGTCCACGCTGAGCCTCGGCATGATGGCAATCCTCTCGCGCGGATCGTAAGCAGCGAGATCACGCACCAACCTGAAAAACCCATCGACAGGAGACGAAATGGCAGATCAGAAAACCACCGGCCAAATGCAGGCGACACTCGGGCTGACCGGCCTGACCAGCAACGCGATGGCGCTGATTGCTCCGGGCGCCTTTCTTTGGCTCACGTTTGTCATCCAGGCGGGAACGGGTGCGACGGCTCCGGCGATGTGGGCCGGGATATTCGCGGCGCTGATGCTCTGCCTGGCCACCGCCGTGTCCTACGCGGAGATCTCGCGGCTATACCCCGGCACGGGCTCCAGCTACTACTACGCGGAACAGGCGCTGCTCTCGAAGGACAGGGCTTTCCGGTATGCCCGGGTGCTGAAGTTCGTCGTTGGCTGGGGCTCGCACCTGTACTACTGGGTCTATCCCGGCGTAATGGTTGGGGTGACCGGGCTCTTCGTGGGCTACGTGGTGGGCTTCCTCTACCCGAACTTCCTCAGCGGCTCGAACCCGGGGCCGATCTTCACCGGACTGGTGGCGATTGTGTTCTCCTTCGGCGTGGCATGGATCGCGCAGCGGGGCGCGAATGCGTCGACGGCCGTCAATGTGGCGATCAACGTCGTGCAGATTTCGGCGCTGGTGCTGTTCAGCATCGTCGCGCTGGGCTATCGGGCAAATCATCCCGCCGGCACGCCCGCGTTCCAGTACGACTCCAGCACGCTGGCGACCTATACCTATGAGTTCGCCACCAAACCGGATGGCACGATCATCCGCAGTGACGCGGGCATCCCTCAGCCGCTGCTTGACAAAGCGGGCCAGCCGGTTCCCTTCCGTATCTCGTATCCCACCACGGATTCGACAGGAAAATTTCTCACGCATCCCAATGCGGCGTCGGTGATCGGCGTGCACAACTTCAACTGGATGATGATCCAGGCAACGGTCGCTATCCTGATCCTGGTCGGCTTCGAATCGGTCACTGCGATGGGCGGCGAAGCAAAGAATCCCAAAAAGCACATTCCGATCGCGGTGATCGCATCGCTGCTGATTCAGGGGCTGATCTGTTATCTGATCGAGTACTTCGCGGCCAATTATTTCCTGAATTCGGGATATACCATGCAGACCGCGACCGGCTCGGCTGCGCCCATCGGCGACACGATGATCATCGTTGGCGACGCGCTGTTCGGGCAGGGGCGCGGCAAGTACTTCATGCTGGCCGAGGCGGTGACCGTCTTCCTGGCGCTGATCGGCACCACGCTCTCCTGCATGAACACCGGAGCCCGCGTGACCTACGCAATGGGCCGCGACGAGGAGGCGCCGGAGCACTTCGGGATGCTGCACGCGAAAAACCTGACGCCGCACCGGGCCATCTGGACGCTGGCCGGCATCTCAGCAGTGATCGGGGTCATCGCTGTCTCGCTGGCTTTCGGCGATGCCGGAGCACCAGCGGATTCCGTGGTGGCCGCGCTGCCCCACGGCATTTTCTCGAGCTTCGGCTATTTCTCGCATGACAAGATGGCGGCGCTGCCGAACTCGCTGCTGGCGGTAACGCTGACCTCGAACTTCGGCACATTCATCCTCTACGCACTCACCTGTTTCCTGTGCATTGTGGCATTCCACAAACGCGCGGAGTTCAGCCTGCTGCGGCATGTGCTGATTCCCGGATTCGGGCTGCTGGCCAACCTGGGGTGCATGATCTTCTATCTCGTCGGCCCGGCGCTGGGCTACGGCACAGTGAAAGAGCCGCTGATCGCGCTCGGCGTGGCGTGCGTCTGGGGCCTCTACGGGGTGGTCTATTTCGTGCGGACCTCGAAATCGAAGGGCAAGAAAATCCTGCTGGCGGCGAAGAAGGTCGAGCTGGCCAGTTAGACTGTGTGAATTCCATCGGGCCGGGCGCTTTCCGCGAAAGGTGCCCGGCCGCGATGCCTGATCGGGCGTTCGCGGATGCTGGAAGTCGAATTCGGCCAGGCGAGTCATCCTGGAAAAATTCGAGCGAACAATGAGGACTCCACCGGGTTCTTTCGTCCCAAATCCAGGCAGGAAGCTCGCTCCAGGGGCTGGCTGTTTGTGCTGGCTGACGGTGTCGGCGGCCTGGATATGGGCGAAGTCGCCTCAGCCAAAGCCGTGGAAGTGATCTGCGCGGGCTTCGCCGAGGCCCAGGAGCACACCTCGCTGCTCGCACTTCTGCCGCGGCTCATCCAGCATGCTAACGCCGCTGTGCACGACGAAGGCCTGACGCGGGAACGGCGAGGGAAGCCGATAGGCACGACCGTGGTCGCCTGCGCGCTGCGCCACGATCAGGCGTGCATCGCGCATGTCGGCGATTCCCGGTGCTACCACGTGCGCGATGGCCGGGCCATGGCCGTCACCCATGATCACACGTGGGTGAACGAACAGCGCAGGCTCGGGCTGATTTCCCCGGCAGAAGCCTCAAATTCGGAATCGCGGCACGTGCTTACCCGCTCGCTGGGCCCCGAGCTTTTCGTCACAGCGGACACGATGACCGTGGCGCTCCGGGGTGGCGATCTCCTGGTCCTCTGCTGCGATGGACTGCATGGCGCTCTGCCGGAGGAGGAAATCGGCAGGATCGTTTCGCAGCCCGGTGATCTCGACGAGATCGCCCGGCACCTGGTGAATGCCGCCGTGGAGGCCGATGGCTCGGACAACACCACGGCCCAGATCATTGCCGTTCGCTCTGTCGAACCGATGGCTATGTACCGCGGAAGGCTGTACCCGCGACCCATTGGATAGGGCCAGGGCGTGCTGGCAAAGAACAGACTTCACGATCCGCCCGAATGGGATTGGTGCGAAAGGGGGGACTCGAACCCCCATGGGTTGCCCCGCCAGATCCTAAGTCTGGTGCGTCTGCCAGTTCCGCCACTTTCGCATGGCGCCTCCACCGGTTCAGGCAGAGGCCCGACAGCTCCAATTCTAGCGCATGCGGGAAACCGCTCCCAGGGCGCTCTGCCCGCCGGATGAGGTGCCGAAGATACCGGCGCCGTGGGAGATATCGTACCAGGGATATCGGGCGGCGGCGGCTCTGTGCCAGAGGATGCGATCAGGGAAGCCGGCATCCTTGAGGTTCTTCCAGGGGACGTCGTGAAAGGCTCTGGAACGGTTATTCGTCCCCATCCCGTCAATCTGTACCAGTTACCAGCTACCTCGTTCTCCGAAAATATCGATGACGCGGGCGAGGCGGGCGCAGCCATTCTGCCAGTTGGTCTGGAGAGCACGCTCCACACGATCCGGGTCTCCAGCGACGACGGCGGCGATAATCTCATCGTGCTCGGCGACGGAAAGATGAAGGTCGTTGATGATCGAGCTGGCGTACAGGCGCCAGTAACGCTCCGCCTGAGGCTCGATGGACTTATGGAGCGCCAGCAGGCGCGGGCCGGCGCCGGACTCAACGATGGTCCTGTGAAAGCTGCGGTCGATGTCAAAGATCCCGCCGGCTCCGGACGTCCTGGCATGAAGAATGCCGCGCAGTTGCTGGTTGAGCTTCCTGAGGCGCGCCGCGATCTCGGTGCGGCGGCTTTTCGGCAGCGTCGCCGTGCGTCTTCCCGCGAGACCCTCAACGTGACCGATGATGGGATACAGTTCAGCAGCATCTTCCCTGGTCAGCGGCGCAACCATCATCCTCGATTTGCGCGCATTGGTGTGCTCAATCACGTACCCCTCGCGCTGCAGCAGATGCAGTGCGCTGCGAACCGGCGTGCGGCTCATGGAGAGGTGGCGAGCCAGATCCGCTTCCACAATCCAGGATCCAGGCGACAGCCGCCCGTGCACGATCAGCTCACGAACGTCGTGGAAGGCTTTTCGCAGGCTGTTGCCATGGTCGGCTTTAGGGAGATGTTTGCCGGCAGATGCGCGAACTGGCATGGCGTTCTCGAGGTGTTCTGAACGGATTGTACGCCTGGCAGGAAAATGGGCTGGTCTGTTTTTTGAGCCTTTGGCGAGGCAAAGTAGTATCCATCATTGTAGACAATCTGTATATTTATTTTGCCGATGACTTTCGTGGAGTTTGTCGATTCGCATACCGCCGGGGAGCCGACCCGTGTGGTGGTTGCCGGGGGACCCTGGCTGGGCGAGGGCGCGCTGCCGGAACGGCTGCAACGGCTGGTCCGGGAGCACGATGCGTTTCGATCGGCTGTGGTCAACGAGCCGCGCGGATCCGATGTGCTGGTGGGCGCTCTGCTGACGGAGCCGGAGAACCGAGGCTGCGCGACGGGAGTCATCTTCTTCAACAACGTCGGCTGCCTCGGCATGTGCGGACACGGAACCATCGGCGTGGTCGCCACGCTGGCGCATCTGGGGCGCATTCAGCCCGGGCAGCATCGGATTGAAACGCCGGTGGGAACGGTGAGCGCCCTGCTGCGGGAGAATGGCGAAGTCACGATTGAAAATGTTGTGAGCTATCGCTATCGCAGGGACGTGGAGGTGCAGGTGCCAGGGGTGGGTCCGGTGCGCGGCGACGTGGCATGGGGCGGCAACTGGTTTTTCCTGGTCGAGTCGCCGCCGATGGAGCTGACCCGGGCGAATTGCGACCGGCTTACCGAGTATGCCTGGGAGCTTCGCTGCGCGCTGAACCGGCACAGGATCACGGGAGCGGGGGGCGCGGAGATCGATCACGTGGAACTGTCCGCGCCGGCGCCGGACGCCGACAGCCGCAATTTCGTGCTCTGCCCGGGCAGAGCGTACGACCGCTCGCCGTGCGGAACCGGCACCAGCGCGAAACTGGCATGTCTGGCCGCGGAGGGAAAGCTCCTGCCGGGGCAGGTGTGGCGGCAGAAAGGCATTCTCGGCACCCTGTTTGAAGGATCGTACCGGATGGAGAACGGATCGGCCGACCGCATTGTGCCGAGCATTACGGGCCGGGCGCATATCACCGCGCAGGGCCGGCTCATTTTCGATCCTGACGATCCGTTTCGCGATGGAATCCGCGTATGACCGGCGTCTGGGACGTGGTGGTCATCGGCGCCGGCATCGTCGGCGCCGCCTGCGCGCGCACGTGCGCCGCAAGCGGCCTGCGCACAGCGGTGATCGATGCCACCGGCATCGGCGCCGGCGCGACCGCGGCTGGCATGGGACACATTGTGGTGATGGACGACTCGCCCGCACAGCTTGCGCTCACGCGTTGGTCGCAGGAACTCTGGCGCGAACTCGCGGCCGAATTGCCTCGCGAAGTGGAATTTGAATGCCGTGGGACGCTGTGGGTGGCCACCGGCGAAGATGAGATGAAAGAGGTGCGGCGCCGGCAGCCAGTGTACGCGTCCGCTGGAGTGCCCGCTGAAATTCTCGACAGCCGCGCTCTGGCGGAAGCCGAGCCGCAACTCAGAAAAGGACTGGCGGGCGCGCTGCTGGTGCCGTCGGATGCGGTGCTGTATCCGCCGGCCGCCGCGGCATACCTGATGCACGAGGCGATTCGGATGGGGGCGCAGATGCTCTCTCCTCAGCGGGTTGTTGCGGCCGGGCAGGGACGGGTGCGGCTGCGAGACGGAAGCGAATTGTCTGCGAAGCGAATCGTGAATGCCTGTGGGACGGGTGCAACCGATCTCCTGCCGGGCCTGCCGATTCGCAGGCGTCGAGGGCATTTGGTGATCACGGACCGGTATCCCGGATTCGTGCGCCATCAACTGGTGGAGCTTGGTTACCTGAAGAGCGCGCACTCAATCGCCAGCGACTCGACAGCGTTCAACGTTCAGCCGCGACAAACGGGCCAGCTTTTGATCGGCAGCTCGCGCGAATTTGGCGCAGAGGATACCAGCATCAACCACGCTCTGCTGCGAGCGATGGTGCAGCGGGCCGCGAGCTATCTTCCTGCGATCGGCCGTCTTCAGGCCATCCGCGTGTGGACGGGATTCCGGGCGGCCACGCCGGACAAGCTGCCGCTGATCGGTCCCTGGCCGGGAGATGAGTCGCTCTGCCTGGCCACCGGACACGAGGGACTGGGGATTACGACTTCTCTGGCAACGGGGAAGCTGATCGCCGCGGAAATTCTGGGAGAAAAGCCCGGGATTCCAGCGGAACCTTATTTCCCTGCCCGCTTTCTCGGTGAGAACCACAGCGCACCCGTCCAAACGCTCTGCGGGGAGGCAGCCCATGGCTGAACCCACGAGCAGCGTCGCCCTCACGGTGGATGGAAAGCCTGTGCAGGTAGTGCCCGGCACCACAGTGGCTGCTGCCGCATTGATCGCGGGAACGCAGACGCGCGTTTCCGTCAGCGGCGAGCCGCGGGCGCCGCTCTGCGGAATGGGCATCTGTTTCGAGTGCCGCGTGACGATCGACGGGGTGCCGCACCAGCGCAGCTGCCAGATTCTCTGCGCGCCGGGAATGCAGGTGGCAACCGCGAGGGAGCTTCCTGCGCCATGAACCCGATCCTCGACATTCTGGTGACAGGCGCGGGGCCGGCGGGCATCGCCGCGGCGGTGACTGCGGCGGAGTGCGGCCTGCGCGCAGGCGTTGTGGATGACAATCCCGCGTCGGGCGGACAGATCTGGCGCAGCGGGGCGCATCTGCCGGCCGGGGCGCGGCGATGGAAGGCACGCTTCGACGCTGCTGCGGTGGTGCGCTTTCAGGGCTGGCGCGTAATCGACTGCCCGGAACCAGGAGTCGTGCGCGCGCAACGCAACGATGCGGAGGTCGCGAGTGATCCGGCAGCAGAGGACAGGATCGATCTGCATTATCGCCAGTTGATTCTGGCTACGGGTGCGCGCGAGCGCTTCCTTCCCTTTCCGGGCTGGACGCTTCCGAACGTGATGGGCGCCGGAGGTCTGGACGCCATGGTTCGCGGGGGACTGCCGATTGCCGGGAAGCGCGTGGTGGTTGCCGGAACGGGTCCTCTGCTGCTGGCCGTGGCCACGCATCTGGCGGCGCGCGGAGCCGAGATCGTCGCGATCTGCGAGCAGGCATCGCTGGCACAGATGGCGCCGCTGATGTTCCAGGTTCTGCGCCGGCCGGGCAAGCTGTGGCAGGGCGCGAGTTTTCGCTGGATCACCAGAAAGAGCCGCTGCCTGACGCGCTGCTGGCCGGTCGCCGCGCAGGGTGACCAGCGGCTGCGGTCGGTGACGCTGCAACGAGACAGAAAGCAATGGACTGTGGACTGCGATTATCTGGCCTGCGGATTTCACCTGGTACCGAGCACCGAGCTGGCGGCCCTGCTGGGCTGCCGCCTGGAAAACGGCTTCGTGGCGACGGACGAACTGATGCAGACATCGGCACCCGGCATCTGGTGTGCGGGAGAACCGTCCGGCATCGGCGGCGTGGAATTGTCGCTTCTTGAAGGACAAATCGCCGCTCTGGCGGCTGCTGGCAAAACCGGGGCCGCGCGCAGGCTGGCTGCACAGCGCCGCGGCGCGCTCCCGTTTGTCCGTGCGCTGGAGTCGGCCTGCCGGTTGAATCCGCAACTGCGCGACTTGGCCCGCGACGAGACCATCGTCTGCCGCTGCGAAGACGTGCCGCTGAAGGCTCTGCGCGATCGTACAGGCTGGCGCGATGCCAGGCTGCACACGCGCTGCGGCATGGGGCCCTGCCAGGGGCGCATCTGCGGCGGAGCCGCGGAATTTCTTTTTGGCTGGCATGCCGGCTCGATCCGCCCGCCCCTGTTTCCTGCGCTGGTCTCCTGCTTTTCAGGTCCGGACGCGGCACTCGATCCAGCGACACACAGGGAGGCTCCATGAAGTGGTACGGCGTGATGCCCGCAATCACAACCTGTTTCGATCATGACCTGCGCGTGGACGAAGCTTTTATGACGCGCCATGTGCAGTGGCTGCTGGCCAATGGATGTACGGGGATTGTCGCGCTGGGCTCGCTGGGCGAGGCCGCCACGCTGACACTTCCTGAAAAGGAAGCGTTGCTGCGTAACGCCGTCTGCGCCGCACAACAGGCGCCCGTTGTGGCGGCCGTCTCGGATCTTTCCACCGCTGGAGCCGTCACGCTGGCGAAGAAAGCGCAGCAGGCTGGCTGCTCCGGACTGATGGTGCTGCCTCCCTATGTGTATCGCGGAGACCGGCGCGAGATGCAGGCGCACGTCGCCGCGGTGTTTGCGGCAACACCGCTTCCCTGCATGCTCTACAACAATCCCGTCTCGTACGGGACCGATTTTCTGCCGGAACAGATCGCGGAGCTGGCGAATGAGCACAAAAATTTCGAGGCCGTGAAAGAGTCGAGCACCGATGTGCGCCGCGTGACGGCAATCCGCGCGCTCACCGGCGACCGGCTGAAGATTTTTACGGGCGTGGACGATGCGATTGTGGAGGGCATTGCCGCAGGCGCCGTCGGCTGGGTTGCGGGACTGGTGAATGCCTTCCCGGCAGAATCCGTCGCGCTGTTCAACGCGGCGATCGAAAACCGGCACGATAAGGCGTTCGCGCTGTATCGCTGGTTCCTGCCGCTGCTCCGGATGGATACCGTGCCTAAATTCATTCAGCTGATCAAACAGGTGCAGCAGGAAACGGGCATAGGCAATGCGCGCGTGCGCCCGCCGCGGCTGCAGGTGACTGGCGCAGAACTGGAAGAGGTGCGTGCTGCCGTGAAGCATGCGCTCGCGCATCGCCCTGCCGTGCACAGCACACCGTTCCCGCAGTGATCGCACCACCGGCTTCGCCCGTTACTGCGGACGGCCTGCGTCGCTGATCGGCGTGATGTTATGCGAGGCCAGCGTGCGATTGAATGCGGGGACCTCCTTCGTCACCAGCGTGTGATAGTCGTCCTCTGCTTTGGTTAGCTCCTTCTCGATGTCGTTGGTCAGCTGATATTCGACGTCTGTCGGAGCGTAGTCCGTGCCGCCGGCCACATCGCCGGCGCCCGGACCGATTTGCGCCGACAGCCAGAGCAGGTTGTAGTAAACCTTCCAGGTGGCGATATAGGTCTTGTCGTCGCTCGCGGCGAGCGGTTTCGAGAGCAGTTCATACTCCACGTCCTGCATCTGCTGATCGGCCGTGTGCGCGGCCAGGGCCAGCGAGATCTCATTCTTCTCGTTGTCGAGCATGTTCTCCACGACCACGAGCTGCTTCCGCATCCACTCGATGTGGTTCACCATGTCGGAGGTCGTGTCGATATCGGCCGCGATGCGTAATTGAAGCTTCACGGAAGCCTCGATGTCGGCCGGCGTTCCGGGACTGTTGGGATCTGCGAGGATGGTGACAGGTTGCGTGTACGTCTGTCCGTCCACGGTGAGTTTGGCCGTGTAGTTCCCCGGCGCGGCCATGGGCGAAGGCATGTCGTACATGCCCCAATGCGTGACGGGGCGCGCGTCCTTCTGGTAGAAGCGGTCGGTATAGAAGATGTAGGGATCTTCCGGCGGAAGCGTGCGGAGGAGGATCTGGTGCGGCGCGTCGTAGCGCATGTCCCAGCCGATGCGGTTGAGGCCAGCATGTCCCTGAGCGGTGATTTTGCGGACCGGGTTGCCCTTCGCGTCGAGGATCTGCACCTCGACCGGCTTGGTCGGCGCGGATTTCAGCGCGTAATCGAGAAAGACGAACCCGCCATGCAGCAGCCGATAGCTCGACCGAGGCGTGAAGAATCGCACATCGGCCGTGCTCGCCTGACGGGCCTCCTGCTCCAGCGGAGTGATGTCATCGAGGATGTAAATGCCCCGGCCATACGTGGAAACCACCAGGTCGTGGAAGCGCTTCTGCACAATCGTCCAGGACACGGGCGAGGGCGGGAGGCCCTTGTTGAAGTGCGTCCAGGTCTGGCCGTCATTCAGCGAATAGTAGAGGGCATTGCCGGTACCCGCGAAGAGCAGCCCCTTGCAGTTGGGGTCTTCTGAGACGTCGAGGACGTATGCCAGCGGACCTTTGGGCAGATTCTCGGAGATGTTTGTCCAGCTCCTGCCGAAGTCCGTGGTCTTGTAAATGTGCGGATCACGATCATTGACGAGGTGCAGATCGACAGAGACATAGGCAGTCCCGGCATCGAAGAATGACGGCTGAATGCTGGTCACGGTGCCCCATTTGGGCAGGTCCGGAATATTGGCGGTAATGTCGTGCCAGTTCTGGCCGCCGTCATTCGTGTACCAAACCTTCCCGTCGTTGGTACCGGCCCAGATCAGTCCCTTCCGTACGGTGGAAGGTGCGATGGCGAAGACGACCTCGTCATAGAACTGGCCGAGGTTGTCGCCGATCAGCCCGCCGGAAGACATGAGCTTCGAAGGATCTTTGGCAGAGAGATCGGGGCTGATGACGGACCAGCTCTGCCCGCCATTGCTGGTTTTGAAGATGACCTGGCATCCGTAGTAGACGGTGTTGTGATCGAAGGGATCGATGGCCAGAGGCGGGGTCCAGTGGCAGCGATACCTGATCTGGTTGGGTGCGGAATCCAGCGTGTGGAACCACGGGCCAACAGATCGCGCTTCGTCGGTGTGCGCATCCCAGCGCGTGACCTCGTCGCCATAACAGGAAGCCCACACAATATTGGGATCGGCCGGGTCAGGCAGCGTGAAACCGGATTCGCAGCCGCCCATCCCCAGTTTCCATCCGGAGCCGCCGTCAAAGCTGAAGGTGGGAATGCTGGGGCCGCGCATGGTCGTAGCGTCCTGCATGTTGCTGTAGACGTCGTACGGGATCTGATCGTCGACGGCAACGTGATACATCTGGCCGATGGGCAGCGATACATAGTGGAATCCCCGGCCACCGGTCGTGGTGATGTCCAGCCCTTCATCAAAGGAGATGGCGAAGCGTTTGACGTTAGTCGGGTCAATCCAGATGTCGTGATTGTCGCCGCCCCAATACGTCGGCTCAAAGGTACGCCCGCCGTCGATCGATACCAGGAAGCTGCTGCTGGAGACATACACCTTGTTTTCGTCGTCGGGGGACACAGCGATGCGGACGTAGTAGCCGGCGCGGCCGATGAGAATGCGGTCCCAGCTCGCAACGTACCAGCTTTCGCCGCCGTCGTCAGACCGCCAGAGCGAGCCCTGGTCGTGCGTCTCAATGAGCGCATAGACGCGGTTGGAGTCTGTGGGCGCGACGACGACGTCGATCTTGCCGAGCGGTGCGTGCGGCAGGCCGTGGCCGACAATGCGCGTCCAGGTGGTGCCGCCGTCATGTGAGACGAAGACGCCGCTGCCCGGTCCGCCGCTGATCTCTGCCCAGGGATGCATGGAGACCTGCCACATACCAGCGAACAGCGTGCGGGAATTATTCGGATCCATGTTCAGACCCGAGCAGCCCGTATGCTCATCGACAAAGAGAACCTGCTGCCAGGTTTTGCCCCCGTCCTCGGTGCGGTAGATACCGCGCTCCTTCTGCGGACCGCCCAGCCGCCCGAGCGCGCAGGCGAAGACACGGTTTGGATCCTTCGGATCGATGACGATCTTGCCGATCCGGCCGGTTTCGTCCAAGCCCATGTGCTGCCAGGTTCTGCCCGCATCCATCGACTTGTAAATGCCGTCGCCGGTGACATCGCTGCCGCGGATGGCCCACGCTTCACCAGTGCCCACCCAGACGATGTTGCGATCCGAGGGCGCCACGGCGATCGCGCCGATCGCGGCCACCGGCTGCTGGTCGAAAATCGG
>JASHRH010000252.1 GCA_030037475.1 Acidobacteriaceae bacterium | reverse complement strand
GAAATCCGGGAGAACCGGCTGCGGCCCGGCTATGTGCTGGCCGGCGACGATGTTTTTCTGTACGAGCGATGCCGCCGCGGCGTGCTGGCGGCGCTGGTTCCTCCCGATCTGCGCGATTTTTGCCTTTCCGATCTGGACCTGGCCGAGATCAGTATCTTCGAAGCGCTGGATCGCGCGCGCACACCCTCGCTGATGGCGCCGTTTCAGGTGCTGTTCATTCGGAACCTGAAAACGCTGTACACGCGCGGGGCGAAGAAGGACGAGTTCGCCGCGATTGAGGCGTACTTCCGCTCGCCGAATCCGCAGGCGCTGGTGATCTTTGTCGCCGACCTTCTTCGGATTCCCTCCGATCCGCGGCGTATGGATCTGGATGATCGCAACCGCTTCGAGCGCATCCAGGAAACGCTGGGCGAATGGTGCGGGGTGGTCGAACTGGCGCGCGTGGACGAAGCCGATGCTCTGAAGTGGATCGCCGCCGAGGCGAAGCGGCGCGAGATCCAGTTCGACCAGGACGCGGCGCGCGAGCTGGCCGACGCGCTGGGCTCGGACATGATGCTGATCGCTTCGGAAGTGGAAAAGCTCGTCCTCTTCGCCGGAGAAAAGAAACGCGTGACGCTGGGCGACGTGGAAACCATGGTGCTGGCGGCGAAACAGCGCTCGCTGTACGAGCTGACCGACGCAATCTCCTCGAAGGACCGCGCCCGCGCGCTGAGCCTGCTGCACGGCCTGCTGAACGCCAGCGACGGCGGCGAGGACGCGGCCATCGGACACCTCTACATGCTGGCGCGGACCTTCCGGCAGATGCTGGTGATTCTCGAAAAGAATGTGCGCGACTCGCGGGCGATCTGGCAGGCGCTGTGGCAGGGGTTTCGGATGCCGCCGTTTGCGGCGGAAGATGTGATTCGGCAGGCGCGCCGGTACAAATCGCGCCGTGAACTGACGCGCGCGCTGCGGCTGATCGCGCGCGCCGATCTGGAACTGCGCTCGCAGCCGCCGGACAAGCGACTGCTGCTGGAGCGGCTGGTGCTGGAACTGGCCGGCGAGCCGAAATCCAGCGCGGCGGCAGGAATCTCGCCGCAATACGCGATGGAGTGGAACTAGCCGTTCGGGCGGGCGCGCTTCGCGCCGGAGCGGCAAAACCGGAGCAGAAATTGCGGAACCTCGGTCATCGGCGGCGCGTATGCTTTCTCCATGAATCCTGACCTGTGGCTTCCCTGGGCGCCGCTTGTGGCCGCCTGCCTGCACATCGTAGAAGAGTTTCTGTTCCCGGGGGGATTTCCCGCCTGGTATCGCCGCTGGCGCGGTGCGGACAGCACCAGCGTCACACCGCGCTTCCTCGTCATCATCAACGGCCTCATGCTCTTTGGCGCCGTGGAAGTGGCACTGGTTGCGCGATCCGGCCAGGATCTCTGGTGGTGGTTCGGGCTGGCAGGTGTCCTCGCAGGCAACGGCCTTTGGCACGGTTATGCCAGCATGCGCAGCCGCAGCTATTCGCCGGGCACAGTTACCGGGCTGCTGCTGTATGTGCCGGCAACAGTCTACGGGCTCGTTCACTACCTCGGCACCGGCCGCGTCTCGGCGCCGGCTGCGCTCGTGGCCATTGCTGTCGGCGGAACTTACCAGTTCTGGTCAAAGACCTATCACCAGCTGCGTTCACGCGGCGCCTCGCAGCTGGCGCGGCCTTAGCCGGATCACTTCAACGAACCGGAGCGGCCGACGGCTGTGTGCGCACCCGGTAAAATTGAAGCTGACCCCATGAAGCTGACCCTCCCTGCCGGGGATTTCCAGGCGTATCTGTTCGACTGCGACGGCACGATCGCCGACTCGATGCCTCTCCACTACCTCGCCTGGAAACAGGCGCTGGGGGAGTGGGGCTGTGAGTTTCCGGAAGATTTGTTTTATTCGTGGGGCGGGATGCCGGTGCGGGAGATCATCTCCACGCTGAACCAGCGTCACGGGCTGGCGATGCCGGTCGAGGAGGTCGCTCACCGGAAGGAGAGCCTCTACTACGAGCTGCTGCCGAAGCTGACGGCCGTGCCCGAGGTGCTGCACGAGATCGAGAGCGCGCACGGGCGGATTCCGTTTGCGGTGGTTTCGGGGAGCACGCGCGAGTCGGTCGTGAAGTCGCTCCGGGCCATGCGCCTCGAAGACAAATTCGACGCCATGGTCTGCGCGGGCGATTACACCAGGGCCAAGCCCGATCCGGAGCCGTTCCTGCTGGCGGCGAAGAAACTCAGCGTCGCGCCGGAGCACTGCCTCGTGTTCGAGGACACGGACATGGGCATTCAGGCGGCAAAAGCAGCGGGGATGGCGTGGGTGAGGATTTTGCAGCCATGGGAACGGAAGCAGCAGGAGACCTGAATCCTAAGCCGTATTCTCGACGGCTCCCATTACTTTGGTACCTGCTCTCTTCAGAACTAAGCGCGGAATTCGACTTCTTCGGGAATACCATATTTCGTTCCAAAGTTGAACTGAATCGTTTTACCTGCGGAGCAGTTTGTGAAGAGGGCGGGAATCTGTGCAGGGCTTCTGTTGATTGCATGTGCGAGTTTTGCGGGTACGGCAGCCCACGGGCAAACAGACATCGCGCTCAACCTCTACGGCGCCTTTACCAGCGCGCCCAGCACCAGCGGAGCGGCTGTCACGGGGACTACCGTCAGCCCATCCGATGCGGCCGGCGGGTTGATTGAGTTGCGCCACATCAGAAATTCTCTGGGCGGATTTGAGGCCACCTATTCTTTCAACCGCGCGAACCAGGCGGACTCCTCCAGCGTGGCCTGCCCCGGCGGTCCCGCGGGTGGGTGCGGGATAACAACGACGGAAGCATCGGTTCCCGCAACTATGCACGAGATCGCCGGCGCCTGGGCGCCATCGCTGAGGCTGGAGAAATTCCGGCTCTTTGCGCTGGCCGGTGGTGGACTGCTTTTCGATGTACCCACGACAGGCACGGTGAACGCCACTATCGGGTTCTGCCTCATGGTCAATCCCCTGTGCAAAATATCAACCAGCCCCATGGGGACAAGGGTGCGAATCCAGGGCGCCTTCGATTACGGAGGCGGCGTGGATTGGGGGATGCTGCCGCATGCAGGCCTCCGGCTGCAATATCGCGGCATCGTCTACAAAGAGCCGGCGCTGTTGGAGGGTTTCAGCATCGACTCGCTGACGCATACCGCAGAACCGATGATTGGAGCCTATTTCCAGTTCTGATGTTGAGCGGTGCAGCTTTACGGCACGGCTGAAGCCGTGCCCCTTCAAAGCATCGAGTTTTTCCGCAGGCTGGGAAGCCGTGTCCCTGATACAAAAACCGGTTGAGAGCCGGGCCCTCCCACATCTGCCAAAACCGGGCAGAGCCGTTCGGTTTCGCCTCAGGCCAGGTTGTGGAACACCCGTTGTGTCGTGCCCTGATACAAGACGCGGATGCGATATTCCACTCCCGTTGCGGCCACGAGAGGCCTGGGCGCAGGCCCGTGGACGGCATTGCAGCAGGTAAAGTTTCCCGGGCCTAAAGGCCGCAATCATTTGATCTGATATTCCCCAGCCTGAAGGCCGGGGCTTCTACCGTCGTCCCGCTGCGCGGGACCAACCGCAATCCATGCGGCCCGCAAAGCCTTCGGCCGCAGACGCAGACCTGTTTCGGAGACCAATTCTAGTAATAGAGATATTTCCGCCACTTCAGATCGGAGTGGCC
>JASHRH010000251.1 GCA_030037475.1 Acidobacteriaceae bacterium | reverse complement strand
GTCGATGCGCGTCTTGCGAGAAACCTTTCTCTACACATTCCAGGAAGCGCTGCGCGAGGCGGGCGCGGTGACGCTGATGGCTTCGTACAACGAGATCGACGGCGTGCCCTCCCATGCCAATAAATGGCTGCTGCGCGACGTTCTGCGCAGGGAGTGGGGCTTCAAAGGCTTCATCGTCTCGGATTATTACGCGATCTGGGAGCTGGGCTACCGGCCAGACACGCATGGGCACTTCGTGGCGAAGGACAGCAAAGAATCGTGCCGCCTGGCCGTCGAAGCCGGCGTGAACATCGAGCTGCCCGATCCGGATTGCTATCTGCATCTCGTCGATCTGGTGAAGAAAGGCGTGCTGAAGGAGCGCCAGCTGGATGAGCTGGTGGCGCCGATGCTCTTCTGGAAGTTCGAGCTTGGCCTGTTCGACGATCCGTACGTCGATCCGGATGAGGCCGATCGCGTGGTGGGCTGCGATGCGCATCGCGACCTGGCGCTGACCGCCGCGCATGAGGCGATCACGCTGCTGAAGAACGAGAACAACGTCGCGCCGCTGAATCTGGAAAAGCTGAAGACGATCGCGGTAATCGGTCCGAATGCGCACCGAACGCTGCTGGGCGGTTACAGCGGCGTGCCAAAGCAGGAAATCACGGTGCTGGATGGGATCAAAGCGAAGGTCGGCAAGCGCGCCAGGGTTCTCTATAGCGAAGGCTGCAAAATTACCATCGGCGGCAACTGGAATCAGGACGCCGTCGTGCCCAGCGATCCGGAAGAAGATCGCCGCCAGATCAAAGAAGCTGTCGAAGTGGCGAAGCAGGCCGACGTGATCGTGCTGGCCATCGGCGGGAACGAGCAGACCTCGCGCGAGGCGTGGGGCCTGAACCACATGGGCGACCGCACGAGCCTCGATCTGATCGGACGGCAGGAAGAGCTGGTGCAGGCGATGCTGGCGCTGGGCAAGCCCGTGATCGTGTTCCTGTTCAACGGGCGGCCGCTCTCGATCAATTCCCTCGCGCAGAATGTGCCGGTGATCTGCGAGTGCTGGTATCTGGGGCAGGAGACAGGGCGTGCCGTCGCCGACGTGCTCTTCGGCGACTACAACCCCGGCGGCAAGCTGCCCATCAGCATCCCGCGATCGGTCGGCCATCTGCCCGTCTTCTACAACTACAAGCCCTCGGCGCGGCGCGGGTATCTCTTTGACGATGTCTCGCCGCTGTATGCGTTCGGCTACGGCCTGAGCTATACGACGTTTTCCCTCGCGAACCCGCGACTGAGCAAAAAGAAGATGCGGAAGAACGGTTCGGTGAAGGTTGCCGTGGATGTGACCAACACCGGGAAGCGCGAAGGCACGGAGACCGTGCAACTCTACATCCGCGATGTGGTGAGTTCGGTAACGCGGCCGGTGAAGGAGCTGAAGGGCTTCCGTAAAGTGCGGCTCGCGCCCGGCGAAAGCACGACTGTCACGTTCGAGATCACGCCCGATCTGCTGAAGTTCTGGGACGTGAACATGAAGTATGTCGTCGAGCCAGGCGAGTTCACCCTGATGGTCGGGACCTCCTCGCGCGATGCCGATCTGCACAAGCTCACGCTGCAGGTAACGGAGTAAAGGGCGCCGCTTCCGTCGGCGCGAAAGCGGGACCACGATGATCGAGAGACTTTCCTTCAAAGAGAAGCTGGGTTACGGCCTGGGCGATATGGCCGCGAACTTCATCTTCCAGGCGATGCTCGCGCTGCAGCTCAACTACTACACCGATACGTTCGGGCTGAGCGCGGCGCAGGCCGGCACGCTGTTTCTCGTCGTTGGGCTGGTCGCTGCTGTTTTCAACCCCGTGATGGGGGTGATCGCCGACCGCACAAATACGCGCTGGGGCAAGTTTCGTCCATGGCTGCTGTGGACCGCGGTGCCGTTCGGCATCATGGGCATCCTGACCTTTACCACGCCGCACCTGAGCTTTTCCGGCAAGTTGATCTACGCGTGGGTCACCTATCTGCTGCTGCGGCTCATTTACGCGGTCAACAATGTGCCGTATGCCACGCTGAACGGGGTGCTGACCGGCGATCCCGACGAGCGGACGAGCATCGCTTCGTACCGTCAGGTGCTGGCAAACTCAGCCGGCTTCATTGTGCAGAGCCTCGCCATCCCCATGATCGTGTTCTTCGGCCACGGGAACAGCGCGAAGGGCTACCAGTACACGATGGGATTGCTTTCCATCCTGGCCATCATCTTCTTCATCATCGCTTTTGCCAGCAGCAGGGAGCGCATTCAGCCCGATCCGCAGCAGAAAACGTCGCTCGGTCAGGATCTTTCCGACCTCTTCGGCAATTCCGCCTGGATTGTTCTGTTCCTTGCTACCACGTTCTATTTCGCGGCGCTGGCGATGCGCGGCAGCGTGATGCTGCCCTACTTCAAATACAACGCCGGCAATCAAATCCTCTTCAGCTGGTTCAACGGATTCGGTCTGGCTGCGCTGATCCTGGGCGTGTTCTGCTCGACAGCGCTTTCCGTGCGCATGGGCAAGCGGCCGCTCTTCATCCTGAGCATGGCTTTGACGGGCGTGTTCAATCTGGCCGTGCTGTTCCTGCCGGCGACTGCCACGGCGCCGATCATCGTCTCCGAGGTGCTGCGGCAGTTCTGCTTCGGGACCTCGGGGCCGCTCCTGTGGGCGATGATGGGTGACGTGGCCGACTACGGCGAATGGAAGACCGGGCGGCGCGCGACGGGGACGGTAACCTCGGCCGTGGTGTTTGCTCTCTGGGTGGGACTGGCGATCGGCGGCGCCGTCGCCGGCTGGCTGTTTGCTTACTACGGATACGTTGACAACGCGGTGCAGACCGCGCGCGCACTTGGCGGCATTCGGCTGACTGCGGGGCTGTGGTCGGGACTTTTCTTCTTCGCTACCGCAGCAGTCCTGTTCTTCTATCCGATCTCGCGCGGGTTGAACCGCAGCATCTCCGATGATCTGGCTGGCCGGCGCAAAGGCTTCGCGCCGCCCGCGACCGCTACGCAACCGTAAGTTTCCTGCAAGGAGGACCTATGCCGGCATCCGGATACTTGTTCACGCGCATGGCAGTCTGCGCCATGCTTTTGATTGCTGCCACCGCTGCCGCCCAGCAGCCCACTTCGCTCAAACAGGCCTATCAGGGCGACTTTTACGTTGGCGCGGCTCTCAACGAAGCCGAGATTACCGGGCAGGATCAGCACAGCGACGCGATTGTGCTGCAGCAGTTCAATTCCATTTCGCCGGAAGACGCGCTGAAGTGGGCGATCATCAATCCTGAGCCGGGAGTATTCAACTTCAGCCTGGGCGACCAGTATGTCGCGTTCGGTGTGCAGCACCACATGTGGATCGTCGGGCACAATCTGGTGTGGCACAACCAGGTGCCCGCGTGGGTCTTCCGCGATGAGAATGGCAAGCTGCTCACGCGCGACGCGCTGCTCGCACGGATGAAGCAGCATATCTTCCTGGAAGTCGAACGCTACAGGGGGAAGATCCAGAGCTGGGACGTCGTCAACGAGGCGCTGAATGAGGACGGAACCCTGCGGCAGTCGCTCTGGTACAAGATCATCGGTCCGGATTACATCGCCAGGGCATTCGAGTACGCGCACGAGGCCGATCCCCAGGCCCAGCTCACCTACAACGATTACAACCTTGCCAATCCAGCCAAGCTGGCCGGCGTGATCCGGCTGGTGAAACAGCTGAAGGCGCAGGGCGTGCCCATCGATTGCGTGGGCATGCAGGACCACGACCATCTGGGCTCGCCTACGCCGGAGCAGGAAGACACGGCGATTCGCTCGATCGCGGCGACGGGTGTGAAGGTGGCGATCTCGGAGCTCGACATCAACGTGCTGCCGTGGCCAGGGACGGGGAACACCGCCGAAGTGTCGATGCACATGGCGGCCAACCCCAAACTGAACCCGTGGCCGAATGGGCTGCCAAAGGACATTCAACAGAAACTGATGGACCAGTATGCGGCGCTGTTCAGGGTTTTCTACAGGGATCGAGCCGACATCAGCCGCGTGACGTTCTGGGGCGTCACCAACGCGCAGTCCTGGCTGAACAACTGGCCGATCCCGGGGCGCACGAACTATCCGTTGCTCTTCGATCGGGCTGGCGAGCCGACGCCTGCGTATGGCGCGGTGCTGAACGTGCCTGGGAACGCCGCAAAGTAGCGCTCGATAGCGCGCTCCATTCCTCGAAGTCCGGGTGATAGGCTCAAAGGCGCGGGCCTGTAGCTCAAGGGTTAGAGCAGGGGACTCATAATCCCTTGGTTGGGGGTTCAAATCCCTCCGGGCCCACCACGGGATGTCTCTGGCTGAAGCGACAACGAGGAAACCACCGGTGTGGCGGAAGAGCGCTGGAGGATTTCGCTGGCGAACACTGCGGTGACGAGCGCAGGGAGCAGGTAGTCCAGGAAGGGAAGGCCGATCCAGAGGGTGGAAGGTCCGGTGATCGCTTCTCCCAGTGCTGCGACGGGAACGAAGAGGAAATCGAGAGCGAGCTGGAGGAAGGCGAGCCAGCGCAAAGCCGAGGCCAGGCCGCTGTGCGGTTG
>JASHRH010000022.1 GCA_030037475.1 Acidobacteriaceae bacterium | reverse complement strand
CTGCTCTCGACTGTGGATCGTCAGTCGGGCATTCTGGTGGTAGTCCATCGGCTCTCCTGTGAAACCGAGTCTTCGCAAACCCAGCTTCCCAGTTCTTGATCCGATGGACAACCTGTTGAAACCTCACAGCTAGAGCGAAACCAGCGAAGGTGTATCTCAGAGCCGCAGTCCTCTACGCGGCTTTCCGCCGAAGAAAGCCGCACTGAACCGACCTTAAAAAGACACAGCATCGCTGGTTTCGCTCTAACCTCCGCGTTTGGTCGCAGAGCACGACCCTCTGCGATACGCTGTGAAGCATGAAGAAGCTCCTCCTTTCCTGGAGCAGCGGCAAAGACAGCGGCTGGGCGCTGCACCGCCTCCGCCAACAGGGCCAGTACGAGGTCGTCGGCCTGCTTACCACCCTCAACGCCGCCTTCGACCGCGTGGCCATGCACAGCACGCGCCGCGCGCTGCTCGAAGCCCAGGCCGCCGCGGCGGGGCTGCCGCTGATCACCATCCCGCTTCCCTGGCCGTGCTCGAACGAACACTATGAAGCCGCCATGAGCGCCGCCTGCTCGAGGGCTGTGTCTGACGGCGTCGAAGCCGTTGCCTTCGGCGATCTCTTCCTCGAAGACATCCGCCAATATCGCATTGACAAACTGAAGGGCACCGGTCTCGAGCCGGTCTTTCCCGTCTGGGGTTCTCCGGGTGCCACTCGCTCCCTTGCCGAAGAGATGATTGCCGGTGGCCTGCGCGCCCGCATCGTTTGCGTCGATCCCAGGAAGTTGCCGGGCGAATTTGCGGGCCGCGACTTCGACGCGTCCCTCCTGCGCGATCTCCCGCCAGGCATCGATCCCTGCGGCGAAAACGGAGAGTTCCACACCGCCGTCTACGCCGGGCCGATGTTCCGCGAGCCCATCCCGGTCGAAAGCGGCGAGATCGTCGAGCGCGACGGCTTTGTCTTCGCCGATGTGCGGCCGACTGAAGCAATCGCAAGCTGACTGCCCAACCGTTGCCGATTTCCGCCTGTAAATCCTGTACCTAGGCGTCTGCCGCGCCACCGGCCACCAGCGAACCAACCGCTTCGGCTGGCGCTGAATCACGATTGAGTAATTGGCCCCGAGCCATGTGCTGAACGCAGACCACGCCTGCGGCGAAAAATACCGGAGCGGTCTCCCCAGACAATCCTGGTTGCTCACGACGATCAGGTTCGGTGGGTCGCGCTCCAGATCGTCCAGAAATCGGCGCCGCATCTCCAGCGTGAACGCGCTCTGCGGCTGGTTCAGGAAGTAGCAGTCATAGAGAAAGCCTGTGCTCTGGACCAGGCGCAACTGATAGAGCGCGCCCAGGCATCCCGCGTGCATATCCAGGCATTGGATGTGCCCGGAAAGCGACGGCCCGCCCAGGGAACTCAGATCCGTCGTGAGCGACTGGGTGAAGGCGTCGTGCTGCCAGTCGTAGTGGCTGGCGCGCGCACTCCACGACGGAGCCAAAACAAACACAGCGAAAATGAGCAGCGCTGCGGCGGGCACCCTCCGCCATCCTCCCGTCCGCAGCGCCTCTGCAGCATCCAGGCCGATCAGCAGAAACAGGAAAGCTTCCAGCGGATAGCGGTGGTACGGGAACGCCTTGCCCTGCGCGCAGAACGACACGATCCCAATGGCCACGGAGCAGTACAGCGCGGCGCCCTCCCACGTCCGCCAACGGCGCGAGAGGACCGCCAGCGGCAGCCACACCAGAACGACAGGAAAAAGCGCGGACGGCAGCAAATGCGTCAGGAGAAAACGCAGCGAGAAGCGGTCGATCTGCGCATGATACGGCACCAGCCGCGTGAGGATCAGGAAGCACGCATGAACCGCGTGCCGGCGCACCAGAAACAACAGATCCAACGCAATCGGCGCAAGAAATCCCAGGCTCGCCGCCACGCAGTACGGCAGGATCCGCTGCCGCCGCCGATGCAGTGCAATTGCGGCCAGAATCAGTACGCCGACCGCCCACGGAAGCGCGGTTGGCTTGATCAGCGACGCCGCGCCGCAGATGAGCCCAAATCCCAGGCTCCAGCCCCAGGACCGGCGGCGCAGCGCGTGAAAAATGGCCGCGCAGGCGAGCAGCAACAGCACGGCCAGAACCAGATCGCGCTCGCCGGCCTGATCTACGCCGTCATGCACGTGCAGGACGAAGAGGAAACACGCAGCAAACAGCGCGCCGAACCGTTCTCCCGGCCGCGCGATCGCGAACATGGCTGCGGCCGCCGCGCCCATCAGCGCGAAATCGAACAATCGCCAGCCGAGCGCGCCCGGCCCGAACGTGTGAATGACCGTCCAGTCGAGAAGAAAGCATCCCGGAAAGTTGATGTCGATAATCTGCCGATACGGCGCGAAGCCGTGGCTGAGCAGAAAGGCCCCGTAATGCATCAGGGTCGCGTCGCCCACCAGCGGCCAGCGCAGCGTGGCGGCGACCAGAAACCCGACGCAGCCCAGCAGCGCCAGCGCCAGAATCATGCGAAGCACCACGACGAGCCGCTCCACCCTCTGCTGCCCGGTCGCCGCCGTACGCGTGATCATCCTGCCCAGTATGGCTCAATCAATACTTCGCCAGCTCCGCGATGACCTGAAAAATCCCCTCCGGCTGCGGCAGGATCGCATCTTCCAGCCCCGGCTGATAGGCCACGAACGTATCCATCGCTCCAATTCGTCTCACCGGCGCGTCCAGCGCGTCGAACAGCTCCTCGCCGATCCGCGCCGCAAGTTCCGCGCCGTAGCCCCAGCTCAGCATGTCCTCGTGCGCCACGATCACCTTGTTCGTCTTTCGCACCGACTCCGCGATCGCCTCCCAGTCGTACGGGTTGAGCGTGCGCAGGTCCAGAATCTCCGTCTCCACGCCCAGCTCCCGAGCCGCGCGCTGCGCCGCCTGCAGCGTCCGCGGCACAATCGCTCCATACGTCACCACAGTCAGGTGATTTCCCTCGCGCACCACCTTCGCCTTCCCAAACGGAATCATGTAATCCGGCCCAGGATACGGGGCGCGCCCATATGACTCGCGGTACAGCCGCTTGTGCTCGAAAAACAGCACCGGGTCGTCGCAGCGGATCGCCGTGCGCAGCAGTCCGTTCGCGTCCAGCGCATTCGACGGGAAGACTACCCGCATCCCCGGCGTGTGCGTAAACAGGCTTTCACCCGACTGCGAGTGGTAGATGGCTCCGCCGGTGAGATACCCTCCGACCGCCACGCGGATCACCGCCGGCGCCGAAAATCCCGCGTTCGACCGCCAGCGCATCAGCGGCAGCTCATTGCGGAGCTGGTGCATCGCCGGCCAGATGTAGTCGAAGAACTGAATCTCCACCACCGGCTTCAGCCCGCGCACCGCCAGGCCGATCGAGCGCCCCACAATCGCCGCCTCCGCCAGCGCGGAGTTGTACACGCGCGACGATCCGTACTCGCACTGCAGCCCCGCGGTCAGCTTGAAAACGCCGCCCTTGCCCTTTACCTGCTTCCTGTCCAGATACTCCTCGCGCGAGCAGTCGGCGACGTCCTCGCCGAAGACCACGATGCGCGGGTCGCGCCGCATCTCGTCGTGCAGGCAGGCATTGATGAGGTCCGCCATCGTCTTCGCCCCGGCCTGGCCGGCAGCGGCGGGTTCGGTGGCGAGTTCGGGCCGGGTGGGGTCGTAATCCTCCGAGTACCGATGCCGCAGGATCGCCGCTGTTTCCGTCGACGGCATCGGCGCCTCCAGCGCGCGTTCCGCTGCCTGGCGCACCTCCTCGTCCACCTGCTTCTCGATGCGCTCGATCCCTTCCGCATCCAGAATGCCTTCCCGCAGCAGGAACATCTGGAAGTTGTGGATCGGATCGCGCAGCGCGTCGGCCTCGCGTTCGGTCTCCGGCCGGTACAGCTTGTCGTTGTCCGAATGCGAGTGCGAGTACGGCCGGATGACGTGCCCATGCACCAGCGCCGGACCCCTGCGCGCGCGGCAGTGCGCCACCGCCTTCTCAAACGCTTCCAGACACGCGATCGGGTCGGTCCCGTCCACCTCGGCAAAGTGGAAGCTGGGAAAATTTCCCAGCAGCCGCGAGATGTTCCCACCGGGCGTGTTCACCTCCACCGGCACGGAGATCGCGTAGCCGTTGTCCTCCACCACGAACAGCAGCGGCAGCTTCAGGTTCGACGCGGCGCTGATCGCCTCCCAGAACTCGCCCTCGCTCGTCGCGCCGTCGCCAAGCGAGACGTACACCACCTCGTCCCCGTGGAACTCTACCGGGTGAAACTGCCGGTAATCCGCGCAGTGCGGATCGGACTCCTGCGGCGCCGGCTCCGTGGCCCGCGGATTCCGCGCGAAATACAGCGCCGCTTCCGCGCATCCCACCGCCTGCAAACACTGCGTGGCCGTCGATGACGACGGCGTGACAATGTGTCGCGCCGGGCTGCTCCAGTGCGAGGGCATCTGCCGGCCGCCGCTGGCCGGGTCGCTGGCCGCACCCACCGCCTGCAGGAAATACTCCTCTACTGGCGTGCCCAGCGCCAGTGTCAGGGCTCGGTCGCGGTAGTAAGGGAAGAACCAGTCGTAGCCCGAGCGCAGCGCCAGCCCGGCCGCCACCAGCAGCGCCTCATGCCCCGCGCCCGAGATCTGGAAGAAAATCTTCTGCTGGTTCTTCAGGATGATCTCGCGGTCGTCGATCCGCCGCGACAAGTACATCAGCCGGTAGATCTCAACGAGCTTTTCCGGCGCGACCCCGCGGACGGCCTTGCCGCCAGTGGGCGCGACCGTGCTTTCTGCGCTGGAGACCGCAATGCGGGCCATCGATTCCCCTGGGATCAGTTAGATGTCGCTTCTTCCAGTTTAGAGCCTGCGGCCGGACGCCTGGGAAACCGCAAACCCTCCCTGGGCAAACGGACGATTGTAGCAGCGCCCCCGGAATACAAGCCAGCGGGGATTTCTGCTCTGGCGCGGGCGCTGCGACCCGCTTCGATGGCGGGTCGCACGCGAGCCACTTTCGAGCGCAAGGCACTGATGAGACCCGTTGCAGCGTTCCGGTTTCGCGGTGAATTCCGGGAAACAGGGGTACCCCCCTGGGAGGGGTGGCCGGGGAATTGATTGATTGGGGCGGGTTTGGCTGTAGTTACCGATTTGACATGGGGGGTCCGGGGATTCGCGCGGCGCCCCAGGTGTCTTCGCCGGACCCACCCTGTCTGCGATGAGATCGCAGACAAGGGCGGGGCGCCCAGAGCCCTGTGCGAGAGAGATCGTGCCATCCCCCATCTGCCAAAATCGGGCAGTTGCGGGGCACCCGGGTCATTCAGAACAGCCACCCGACCGGCGCAGGCTTTGAGGTCGGTGGGCTGCGAAGGTGCTGTGGGCGTGAGTACGGCATCGGGATGGAGGCGGAGGTATTCGTCGCGCTCGCGGGCGCAGTATTTGCAGGGACTGTAGCAGGCTCCATGAGGGCCGGGACCGGCGCAGGCGGGTTCCTTTCCATACATGCACCTGCGCTCGGCGATGGGCGGGAGCTTGCCGAGGCGATCCGCTTCGAGGTGCAGCTCCAGCATTTTGCCGCAGTAGCCGTCGTCGAGGAGGAATTTACCTTCGGCCACGCGCTGATGGCTGATACGGTCGAGGTCCTCGGGATTGAGCCAGCCGGACTGGGGCATGTCGGCGGGCGTTTTGGGCAGCGGACGGCCGAGGCGCTCACACTCCTGCTCATAGCGGTATTTGTCGAAACTCCAGTATTCGCTGAATGTGGCCTGGGTGCGGGCGTCCTGGATGGGGCCGAGGAGTTCGCCGTCGGGACCTTCAAAGACTTCGGTGACCGGCTCGGCGGGAGATTCCTGCTCTTTGGCGGGCTTGAGGCGCGGGGGACGGGGCATGGTGCTGGCAAGGATCTGGCAGGCGTAGAGGATTTTGCCGGCGCGGCGAGTGTCGATCGCTTTGGTCAGCAGGCCCTGAATCATTTGGGTACTGAAGACCTGGATGGATTCGAGGTCTTCGAGGAGGGGGAGGGTAATGTTGGGGCCGCGGGGCAGGACGAGGTGGCGGCACTTTGCGTGGCGGACGCAGAGGTCCTGGCCGCGGAGGGCGTGGGCGTTGCACTGGCGTCCGGCGAGGGTGAGGGAGCGGCAGAGCATGGTGGGCGGCCGGAGGATGGGGGTGGAGGCGAGGGCCTGGGAGGCGGCGGACATGGTTTTCCTTTCAGGGCTCAGGGCTCAGAGCGCAGAGCTCAGGAAGAGCGGGTTGGCGGGTTGGCAAGTCAGCGAGTTAGCGAGTTAGCAAGTTAGCGAGTTAGCGGGCAGCCCTGTCGCTGCGCGACAAGGGCGGGGGCACCTGGATCCGGTTCACCACAGAGGACACGGAGAGCACGAAGATGCAGAAGCCAGGGCTCAGAGCACAGAGCTCAGGAAAAGCGAAAGGCCGCGCGGGGCGCGGCCTTTTTTGTTTTTCTCATCTAAGTTCAGGATAACAAACTGAAGGAATTCGACTGCCAAATATCTTTATTGATTTTGGTGGGGAACGTCTGTGGAATCAACACGAGTTACTTTGGTGCGGAGGGGGTGGGGGTTGACAGATTTTGGAGCATGCACCACAGAGGGCACGGAGGACACGGAGATTTGGGGTAACGGTACCGGGTGACTGCGCTCGTGCCGAGTTGCGCCGACGGGCTCCCACCCCATCGCGCAAACGCGACGGGGACCCCGGGCCTGCGGCAGCAAGGAAGCGACATCCCAACCGCGCCAAAAGCGGGCGCGGTTGGGATGTCGGATGTGGTTGTGCGGCTAGCCGCCCGCGCCGATCTTCATTCGCTCAAGTTCGACCGTTTTTCGAAGATTGGACCAGAGCGGTCGACTTTTACCGACCGCTTGCGGGTTATATCCGAGGGCCTGTGACTGTTCAACAACAATGCCCACGAGTTCTGATCCGTGGTTTTTGAAGTATTCGAACGGATCAGCGACCCAATCCGCGGATTTGTTGGACGGCTGATCGAGCAGCATCCGCATGGACGCCAGGACCGGGTAGAGCCAACCGTCGGGGATCAGGTATTTTGTCTCTTCGCCCGTCATCGGCAGCCGAAAAGCGCTGCCGCCCTTGTAGGTGACTTCGCGCCGGCGTCCGAACTTGCTGCCCGCGTTGTTTACCTCGCGATTGTAAATCTCGTACTGCTCCGAAAAGTTGGTGTGGATGAAGTCGTAGAGCTGGAGGACGTTGATGACGACCGGACTCAGGAACTTGTAGCCGTCGAGCCACTCCGAATCGCGATAATAATTGAGGACTCCGCCCTTCGAGGTATATGCCACGAGAGGATCCTTGCCGGATTCGTTCCAGTTACGGTGGAACATCGTCAGAAGAGCGAGGACCGTGCGGATGTCGACGTCTTCGGGATCGTTTTCTCTATACCGGACGCGTCCCTTCAGGGGCGACTTCTCGATGAGCGCCTTGAGCCAGTCGAATCCCCCTCCGAGATTCTCGAGCGCGAACTCCTTTACCTGTGTGCTGGTGTTCCGTGCGCCCGCGAGCCGGACGAGTTTCTCTCTCACATCTCCGGAGATGACTTCGAGGTGAACGAACGCGGCTTCGAGGCCTTCCTTCACCTGGTCGTCTGTGAAAGGTGACTTTTTGCGCGAAGAAGCGTTTTGCGCGCGGTTGATCACTCGATCAGTGGTGCCGCCGTCGGCGAGACCGCCTTCATCCGGGGATGCAATGGTGATTTCGAGCGTTTTCGTGTGGTTGTCGTACTTGCAGCCCTGGGCGAGGATGAGCTCTCCGCGGTTGAGGAGGTGGAACTCCTTGGGATTCTCGATTAGGGATCTCTCGATCGCGTCGGGAATTCTGCCGGTGGGTTCTTCGTGGCTGCGGGGGTTGATGTCGTCCGGGAGCATTTCGCGCTTAAATTCAGCTACCGGAATGTAGACATGGTGGATTGTAATGTTCGGGTCGTGAGGATCGACGATAGATCGAACCCATTCCTGGGGTACCCGAAAGCGATAGGTGTGAGGGAAGGCTGTTGGAAGGGCGTCTGCAAATGCAAGGGAGGCCATGGGCATCTCCACGCGAGATGGGCTCTCGACTTGTGATTTAGGGTGCTTCAGTGGATCCGAGGTGTTACCCTGCGGAACTCCCATCACTGCCAGACCCTTGCCTCGATCTTCTGAGACAATCTTACGATATCACCTCGGCTACCGGGCCGCAAGAGGAAAATAGCGAATATTGAGCTCGAGGTGTCGCGCATTTGCGGACGAGCGCGGAGCAATCCGGCTCGCCTTAGGCTCCTCCGCTTGAGTTGTTGGTGGGCGGGCTGCGTTACACAAAATCTAGGTATCTCATAAAGAGCTTGAGGTAGATGCCGCCGCCGAATTCAGCGATGAAGTCCTTGAGCGCGGCGACGGTGTGAAGATCGCGGCCTTCGTAGAGTAGGAGGGGCGGCTTCTTCTGAGCGGGCCTCTTGCCGTGCCGTATTGATATCTTCAATATCCAGTTGTGGCTGCATTTGTTGCGCAGGGTGTTCAAGATTTGAAGCCGGTCTCTGGTTTTCTTGGTGATGACTCGCAGCGCAAGGGCAAGGGCGATCTTTCTGTCGAAACCGATGCTGCCGCTGCCGATCAGAATGCTGCGCAGGGCGCGGGCCGAATGGCTTCTGGGTGGACGACGGAGCGTTACGCCGCAGAGTGCAAAGGAGATGTGCTGGTCGAGAAGGTCCTCGATTGATGTATGCAGTTGCAGCACGGCAGATCTCACGATGTCGTCACGCTTGCGTTCGAGCATACCGGCATAAAGGACGCGGTCCTCTGTTTCATTTGTTCTGTAGAAATAGGCATCGATCTCGTCGATCTCGCGTGTCAGGCGTTTGATAGCTGCTTCGACACGTTTCGGATTTTCCCACATGATTGGCCTCGGGTAATGGCCTCTACTTTAGATCATCCGCCGCCTTGGCGGTGGCGAGTTCCCGGAAAGAAGGGAGCAAAAATGCAGGTCCTTCGACTCGCGGCCTGAACCTATTTCCCGCGCAACAGCAGCGCGGCGCGTTCGGCTGGTTCGCTCAGGATGACAAGCGAGATGCAACCGCAGGTGCTTCGACTCGATGGCTCGCTGGCGCGAGCCATCTCCGCTCAGGATGACGGCAAAAGCAACCGCAGGTCCTTCGACTCGTTCGTTCGGCGCGCCGAACGAACCTCGCTCAGGATGACAGAGTGTTGGAGAGGTCGAGATCCCAACCTATCGTCCAAAAGCAGGACGATAAGGGTGGGGCACCCGGCGGTGGTTGTGCCTACGCTCCCACATCT